>CADBUT010000176.1 GCA_902797925.1 uncultured Spirochaetaceae bacterium | reverse complement strand
TCAGTAAAAGGCACAGGAATAAAAAGCGGCTTGGCAGCCTTTTTTTCGGCAAGCTCCATAAGTCTTACCTGCGTGCGGCATTTCTTACAGCAGAGAAGATGAAAGCTCAGCTCAAGCGGCAAGGCCTGCCGTTTGTCCAGCATCAAAAACTGATTCATGTATTTTTCGCATTTTCCGTTTTCAGTTTGTTCCATGTTTATGCCCCTTTCATGCAAGCTGTTCTGAGAGTTTGTCTCTCAATATTTTTTTTGCCCTAAAAACATGCGATTTTATCGTGTTTACAGGCAAATCTGTTATTATGCTGATTTCGTTGTAGCTCATGTCGTAATAGAAATAAAAAATCAGACATATACTGAATTTTTCCGGCAGCTCGGAGATTGATTCTCTGATGACTTGTGCCGTCATTTCCCTTAAGTGCTTTTCTTCGGGGTCTGTGGTTGTGTCTAGAATTTCAAAATTTTCCGGGAACGAGATACAATCTTTGCGCCGGTTTATGGTGTTTACTGCTGTGTTGTAGGCAATGCGCATGAGCCATGTGGCAAACTGCGAATCACCTTTGAATGTGTTCAGACCTGTAAAAACTTTGATGAAAACTTCCTGAACAAAGTCGTCACAGTCGGTGTCGTTTTTGAAAAATCTCATACCGAAAAACCTAAGCCGCCGCTCGTATTTGCTCACAAGTTTTGCAAACGCGCGCGAATCCCCGTTAGCTGCGGCTTTTATAAGCGCAAGCTCAACTGCATCAGCAATTTGAGAGGGAAAACTGGCTACGCGGCTTAAGATTGACAAAACAGACTCTGGTTAAGACAACCGGTTATAGATTAGCAGACCGACACCAAGGGCCAACGGAAGCAGCCCGCCCAACAAAGAATAAGAGATACCGTCTATAATGCAGAAAAGTACGCTTAGAACAAGTCCTACAGAACAGAGCAGAAGCCCTGTAATAAGGGCAAAATTTTTCAAGTTTAAGCTCTGCGGCGTGTAAGTTCCGTTTTTAAGCTGAAACATTATCTGCCTGTGGTGCCACAACAAATAGAAGAAAATGACGATTCCGCCTATTATAATTCCTGCAATTGGAATCAATGCCACTATAATTTGAGCGGCTGGTTCTGTAAATGAATTCATATAGCTTTATCCTTCTAAAAATTGGACACTGTTTTTAATAAAAAGTTGCGTAAAGTCAATTATGTTTGACGTCAGTAGCTTCAGTTTGTGTGAGCAGAGGCAGGCACAAACGAGATTTGAAGCTCCGGAAAGTGACTGCTTATCAAGGCAAGGTCTTGTGCGTCAAAATTGACGCTCGGCAGGCTGGTTTCGGTCTCTACAAAGAGAATAAACTCCTTTTTTTCGATTCCGAGCTTTTCTTCGCCTTTTTCTGTTATCTTTAGATAATATTGAATTATGTCAGAAATTGCTTTTCTGGAATTATTGCCGGGATAAACGTCAATGACTGCACGTCCTAAAGTTCGGTAACGGCTGAAACGCTGATCCCAGTCGCCTTTTTCGTCAGACTGGCTGAAAAAACAAAGTTCACTCCGGTTATTATAGCTCCATTCGCGCGGCTTTATGTTTTCGCCATAGAGAATAATTTGTGGATGAAACTTTACCGGCATTACCACCCTCCTTAAGTGTTAATCAGCACAGCCACTAATTCAAGAACTGGTAGACCTCAAAATAGAGAACTTCGATTTTTCCAAGCATAAGCTCGGCGTTGAGCTTTTCAAGCAGCTCCTGCTTGACCTTTTTTTCGTCAGTCAGCTCATCTTTTGAGTGCAGTGCAAAATAATCGAGAAATACACTGCGGAGACGGCGCTTTTTCTGCACAAGTTCCTCGAAGAATTCTCCGTCAGCAGAAGGAAACGTAAAATATGGTGTTACAACCAGTGAAACGGGCGGAACATCGGCTGTAATTGCCCTAAGCTGTCCGATGTCCTTGTAGACAGTTTTCCCCGACTTTTTTTCAAGATTATCAGGCACATGTTCAATGCGTCTTAAGCCTGAGCCGATTTTTTCCGGATGAGATGTCATAACATAGGCGGTGACAAAAACCGCGCTTATAAAGATAAGGGCGCAGAGATATAGCAGAACTTTTTGAAATGTTGTAAAGCGCAGATGAAAAAATTGCCGTTTCATGACAACTATTTTAACAGATGAACGCCATAATTGAAAGTAGAAAAAATTTAAAATTGTTAATTTGTGATAAAAAATAACACTATTATTCGTGCCTTAAGTTTGTACGTGATTGTCCGAAAATTTAACGTGACTGTTCTCAAAATTTCTGGCTTTGAGAACGGTTAATGCCACAAGGGGAATTGCGTGTCAGGCGGTAAAAGAGTCTTAACAACATTTATTATTGCTTTATTAATAAGTGCAGTTTTTGCATTGGCTGCCCGGTTCGGGCTGCTGTCTGTTATAGAAAGCAATTTCTATAAGCCGATGGCATACCGCCAGCTTGAAGAACGCAACGACCTGCTTTCTGAAACTGTGGGAAAATACATTGACACGCAGGACGCGCTTTTTACGTTATTTGCGGCAAATCCCGAAATACGGATTATTACACAAAAAGAACAGGACGAAGTGGTCGTTAAAAGCAGAGCCAATCTTGCGGCAGATCTGCTTACAGAAACTCCGGGACTTGAAGGACTCCGCGTAATCGGCGAAAACGGAAAAACAATTTACTACAGCACTTTTCCGCAGGATTTTGCCGCACGCAAAGCCGATGAGCCTGCAAGCTACAGAAACTACCCGAAAAATGACATTCCCTTTGAATCGATAGCCGCCTCAGAAGAAACAAAAAGCCGCATATTGAATGATTCTGACAGCAACCGCCTTATCTTTTCTTATCCGTTTTACGACAACGAGATGGCTTTTATAGGTACAATCGCCTTTTATGTGGATGCACCGTCAATGCTCCGCTATTTTATTCCGACAGACAGGTTGAGTGCTCAAAGCGGCATCTTTCTTTGGAGCGCGCCAAAAGACGGAATTCATGGCTTTGTTTTTTCTGTTCCAGAGGGGCTTGAAAACGTGTGCAAGAACACCGCTGTCAATTCATGGAATTCAAACCAGCGCATAGCTTCATTTGAAGACACAGAAACTGCCGGTAACAGGGCAAAGTATCTGCTAGTTTCAGCTGAAAACAAGAACGGCTTTGTCAGCACAGTCTTCAAAGAAGACATTCTTTATATGCCTGAAAGAATCAGAAACATAATAGTGCTTGCAACAATCAGCCTGATTTTCTTTATAAGCTTTATCTGCTGCATCGCCAAAAACGCCGTCGAAAAACATGCGGAAATGCCTGTGCAGGAAAAAGAGGACAAAAAGCTTGCAGAAGAAGCTGCCTCAGAAGTCAGCATAAGAGCGGAAGAGCCTAAAAAAGAAGAATCATTTATTGAAAAGATTGACGACGTATTTGAGATGCTCGCCGCAGAATCTTTGCAGACTGAAAACACTGAAAAAACTGAAGAAACACCGCAGTTTGATTACGACAGCCAGCAGTTTGACGATACGCTTTTTGACGATAGTTCTGAAAACACAGAAGTACAGGCTGAACAGCTCAACACGCCTGATATGTCTGACTTAATTGAAGAGACAGAACCGTTAGCAAAGCCTGTGCCTGTGGCAGAATCTGTGCCTATATTGCAGAAGCAGACAGAGATTGCAGTGCCGCTTGAAGAGGCGCACTTTGAGCAGACTGAAACCGCTGAAACAGCCCAAGCTGAAGCCGCAGAAACAGCAGAAACTGCACAGCCTTCGTCTACGGCAGCTTTCCTCAGCGCAATAGACGAGCGTATGCACCAGCGTCAGGAAATTATCGAAGAATACACGCAGCCTGTACTGAAGCCACACCTTGAAGAGTCTGAAGCTGATGAGTCTGTTACCACAACTATAGATGAAAACTTTGAAATAGAGATTCCTCAATTTGATGCAGACTATGACATTTTAGAAAATGCAGAAACTGCACCTGAACCATCAGAAGTCTCAAAAGAAGCACAGCCAGAAATAAGGCATGGCCTGCTGTCTGCCGGTAACGCAATTCTTGCAGACGGGCAGAAAAAAGAACAGATGCAGCAAGAAGAAAAGGTAGAGCAGCCGCAGCAGGAAATCAAGTCCGCACCTTTGAGAAAGAGCAGTCTTTCTTCAATTTTCAAGGAAAAAGTGCAGCAGAATCAGCCTTATGCAGAAAAGCAGGGCGGGCATAGCGGGCTTCATAATTTTGTACAGCAGACAGCACCGTCAACAGAATTGACTGACATTTCGCAGCATGGGCTTTTGTTCCGCGGTGACGACTACCGCTCTAACTTGCCGCAGAAACCTGCTTTGTACACTTTAGATTTGAAAAACTCAAGGCGGAATCAAAACGCCGTAAAT
>CADBUT010000175.1 GCA_902797925.1 uncultured Spirochaetaceae bacterium | reverse complement strand
GGCGACATTTTCATGGAAGTGACGGGAAGGGGGCTGAATTGAGGTTGCTCAAGCTTATAAAGGGAGATTTGTTCTTTCTTGCGCGGTACGGACTTTTTCTGGTATATGCTGTTTTTATTGTGGTCTATCTTGTAATGCTCCACTACATTCCGGGCGAAGCCGGAACTTTTGTGATGAAGCTCCTAGTTTTTTCTGATCCGGCTGCGATGGGGCTTTTCTTTATGGGTGCGGTCGTTCTGCTTGAAAAGAGCCAGCGCGTAAACTGCTCGCTTGCGGTTTCGCCTGTTACGGTGAGCGAATACGTTGCTTCAAAAGCCGCCGCCTTTCTGGTTGCAGGCGTTGCGGTCGGCTTGATAATTGCTTTTGGCAGCGGAAGAAACTTGAACTTAGCCGGAATCATCGGCATTGCGGGCGGTTCTCTGATTTTTTCGATGGGCGGACTTTTTGTTGCTTCTAAGACGCGCAGCTTGAACCAGTTCATCATTTTTTCTCTGCCGGTTGAGATTTTTGTAAGCGCGCCCGGCTTTTTGGCCGCGTTCGGCAAATTAAGCTCGCCGCTCTGGCTGATGCATCCGGGTGTTGCCTCGATGAGCCTTTTGTTCCGTGAGCTTGGCACAGCGCAATTTCTGCTTTCGGTGCTAAGCCTTTTAGCTTGGGCTGTAATTGCTTTTGCGGCAACAAAAAAAGCCGTAAACAAGATGTTCATGGAAATGGGGGGCGGAAGCTTATGAAACCTGTTTATATTTCGTTCAGCTGCTTTATAAAAGAAATTTTCAAAGACGCAATGCTTGCCGCAATGACGCTTCTGCCTGTAATTTTGGGGCTTTTGTTTAAGTTTGGCGTACCGCTGCTTAATGCGCTTATTGCCGCTTATACTGGAAAAGACGATTTTCTTGCGCCGTATTATCTGCTTTTTGATTTGACCATAATTTTTTCAACGCCGGTAATGTTCGGCTACGCTGGTTTGATGATAATTCTTGAGGAGCGCGACACCGGCGTTATGAAGTATCTTTCCGTAACGCCGCTTGGCATGAATGGCTATCTTCTTTCTCGGCTTGTGCTGCTTTCGGCAATTGCGGCTGTATACGGCTTTATCGTTGAGCTGATTTTTCACATATCTGAAGTGAGCCTTGTTCAGCTTTTTCTTGGAAGTGCTTTTAGCTTTCTAACCGGCATCTGGCTTGTCTGCCTCATCGTTTCGCTTGCTTCAAACAAAGTGGAAGGGCTTGCATTTTCAAAGTTCAGCGGTTTTTTGATTCTCGGGCCGTTTGCGGCTTTTTTCATAAAAGATAATCTGAAATATCTGGCCGCATTTTTGCCGACCTTCTGGTTTACAGATTTCTGCCTGAACAAAGGTTCTTATGCAGTGGCTGCGCTTTCGGTTTCGTTTGCACTTTCTGCAGTTTATCTGCTTTTTACGATAAAGCTGTTCAAGAAAAAAGCCTGAATTATTGCAACTGCGGCGTCTTTCAGAAAAGCTCCTGGCAGCGGATGGAGTTTCAGAAACAATCTTGTCTAGCAATTTCCGGGGCGCGCCCGGCAATGACACAGATCCTCTGCAAAGCGCGGCAAGATAAAAACCGTGCTTCAGTATGTCATCTCTTCGGCTTGACCGAGGTGTCTGCAATGCACTGATTCGTCAAGCGCGATAAGGCTGTTCCGCTGGCGCTTTACTTCGTACATCATGATTGAGGCGGCGCAGGCTACATTGAATGAAGTGGCATAAGATTTTTCGTCCATCGGAATTGTGCAGAGAACATCGCAATATTCCTTGAATGCTTTGTTAAGCCCCATCGTCTCGTTGCCGAGCATAAGCACCAGCGGATGCGCAAAATCAACTTGATAGACAGGCTTTTCTTTGTGGGCGGTTGAGCCAGCCACAAGCAAATCTGGAAATTGCGCACGGAGCTTGTCAATAAAAGAGTAAAGCTCGTTGTTGTCTTCAATGCGTATTACCGGCATGTTGAAAAACGAGCCCATAGCTGAAACAACCACGTCGGGGTCGTAAAGATCAACCGCGTGACCGGTGATTATCAGCATGTCAACGCCGAGCGAATCGCATGAGCGGATAATTGTGCCGAGATTGCCCTTGTTTGAAGGTCGGTCAAAAAGCACGATGAACGGCGCTTTTGAGAGCGGCACGCTTTCAAGCTTGTCTTCGCGCATTTCGATTATTGCCATAAGTTCGGAAGTGTCTTCTTTGCCGCTCAAGTCTTTCATCAGTTCAGGCGTAAGCACAAAGTTTTCTTCAGTTTTTACGCTGCCGATTACATCGCGTGCCCAGTCTGAAAGCTTGTCATTGGCATAGATAAACGACTTGATGTTCCATTTGTTGGCAATTGCTTCGTTTAAGCTGCGCACGCCTTCAACCAGAAACTCGTTATATTTGTAGCGCTTGTTCCTGTTCGTCTTAAGAACTTCAAATTTCTGATACGTGCTGTCTTTGGCAACAATTTCAGTTTCTTTCATTTTTTATAAGTTTTTCCTTCAATAAAGCAGACCGAACATCCAAAGCGGAATTTTGCTTCCTCTGCCTGTTTCAACATCATCAACAGCAAGATAGCTGTCTGGAATATCTTTAATCTGCTCGAAAGTTTTATCTTTTCCGCCGACTTCAAACAGATATTTGCCGTCAACGATGAAGTCGCCATTAGGCGGATAAAAAACTTCATGACCGGCAGATCTTAGCTGATTAAGGAAGAATGTTTCACGTTTAGTGCCGGTGTTTATTTTTTCCGTTAATGAAAACATTATGTTCGTGTTGTCGCAGTAAATCTTGTCTGGCCGCGCCATGTTCTTTAGCGTTGATTTTTCAGAAGACAAAATGTTCAGCAGATTTGCCCTGTCAAGAATATAAAGCATTTTCAAGCCTTGATTTCTGTCAGTTTCAAGCTGCCTGTAAAGTTCAGTCATTTTTGGCGTCTGCGGACAGCTCTGGGCAAGAATAAAAAGCATTTTCTTTATTTTTTGGACAGTGGAGTAGTTGATTTTTTCGACAGCCGGATAGTCGCTTTCCAATATCTGGTTCGTAATTTGAGAGAGCCGCTGCTCATAACCTGTGTATATTTCTTTATAAAACGGATAATAGCCGCCTGTCAGATATTCATTAAAATGCTTAAGGATTGCTCTGCCGGTTGTTATTGATTCAGCTATTTCTTTGTGACTGCGCAAAAGCTCTTTTAGTTCAAGCGGATTTACGTTAGCTATGTTCTCAAAACACAGATACTCTCTGAACGAAAGGCCGGGAAGGCTGTATGAAACTTGCCGTCTTGATAAATCGCCGCTGTCAGCATCGATTTTCAGTATCGAAGAGCCAGTATATACAATGTTAAGTTTTGGATAATCGTCATAAAGATTTTTGATTATCAGCTGCCAGTTTTTCAAATAATGAACTTCGTCTATGAAAAGATGCGTTCCGCCGTTTTTGTAATGAATATCTGCAAGCTCAGTCAGAGAATGTGTTTCAAACCAAAGATTGTCTAGCGAGACATAAAGGGCTTCATCAGTGTTTTCTTTAAATGCTGATTTGATATGCTGCAATAACAGCGTTGTCTTTCCTGTGCCTCTTGAGCCGGAAATTTGTATAAGCCTGTCCCGCCAGTCTATTTTGTTCAGCAAGAAACGGCTTGTAGAGATGCGGCATTCACGTACTTTTCTGTTTGATGAGTCTAGAATGTTGTAATATTCTTCGTTGTCCACGGTTTCTCGCTTTTAAGCTAAAATAGTGTTTGCAAACACTATTTTAGTGCAGTAAAACATGTTTGTAAACACTATTTGTGATATTCGTTATGTTTTTAGCTTGAACAACGCCGCTTTTACAGCCGCACCATGTCTCTGGTGATTTCTTTCAGGTTGTGCGCGCCGCACATCTGCATGGTGTCTTTCAGTTCTGCGCCGAGCTTTTCGATGTAGAGCTTTACCCCTTCTTCTGCGCCGCCGTAGACAACCGTAACGAATGGCCGACATATGAGCACCGCGTCTGCACCGAGCGCAAGTGCCTTGAAAATGTCTGTGCCGGAGCGTATGCCGCCGTCTACAAAGATTTTCATGCTGCCTTTTACGGCGTCTGCAATTTCTTCAAGCACTTCTGCCGTGGCGGCGCACTGGTCGAGCACGCGCCCGCCGTGGTTAGACACAACGATTGCGCTTGCACCGGCTTCTTTTGCCTTGAGCGCGCCTTTTACGGTCATAATTCCTTTTGCGATGAAAGGCACGCCAGCAAGTTTGATTATCTCGGCTAGCTCTGCTACGCTTTTGCTGCCGGCGGGTGGTGTCATGTTCTTAAGAAAGGGCAGACCGGCCGCGTCTACGTCCATCGCCATGGCGAAGCAGCCAGATTTTTTGGCTAAATCAATTTTTGCTGAAATTATGTCGAGATTCCACGGCTTTATCGTCGGAATGCCTGTGCCGCCGGCCGCCTTGATTGCGTCAGAAGCGTATTCCATAACCTTGGGGTCTACGCCGTCGCCGGTAAAAGCCGCAATGCCGTTTGCCGCGCATGCTGAAACGAGCACGTTGTTGTAGCTTAAGTCATTGAATTTATCGCTGTAATGTGTGTTTACAGCCCCAACGGGAGCGGCAAAAAACGGATATTTGAACTGCTTGCCGAAAAGCTCAAAGCTTGTGTCGGCGGGCTTGTTTTCTGTGAGCGTATCCATGTTTACGCGGATTTCCTGCCATTTTGAGTAATTGCGCAGGGCGGTGTCGCCTGTGCCTTTTGAGCCTGGACCTGGAATCTGGTTTCCGCAAGCCTTGCCGTTGCAAATGCTGCATGCCTTGCACCATTTTCCCATGCAGCTTCTTGCGTTCTCTAAAACATCAGCGTATGTCATTTTGTTCCCCCGTTGAATTCAGTCTGATGTTTCAGTATAAGGCGAAAAATAAATTACATCAATAAAGTACAACATGATGTTCTTTCATCATTTAGATAAATCTTTAAAAAATGCGTCCGCTTTCAGGAAAGCGCGTCAGCTCGGCGCAGTGCAAGGTAATAGGAAATTTTCTACGAAAATTTGCTTGCGATCCTTGCAAGCACCTCGCCGCCGCTTGCTTTCCTTTCCGCTGCCGCATTTTT
>CADBUT010000174.1 GCA_902797925.1 uncultured Spirochaetaceae bacterium | reverse complement strand
TCAAATGTAAGGTTCTGCTGCTCTGTTGCTGAATTTTCTGCAAACAACGGTTTTTCAGCTTTTGCAGGTGAAAGTTCCGGCTGCTTTTCAGCTTTTTCAGTTATTGAAAGGCTCGCCGGCTGCAAGAACGGTATCAAATAAAACGCCGCATCTTTTATAATTACAGGCTCGTCGATTCTAGATAAATCTGTGCGTATGTGAATGCGCTGCTTTTCAAGAATTTGTTGCGCATAAGAGAGCCTTATTGCAGAATCGTGGTTGCCCGGAATAATAAGCACATGAAGCTCCGCGAAAGTCTTGACAACTTCAGCAAGAAAATCAGAAAAGACCTGTACAGCATCAGCCGGCGGCAACGAACGGTCGTAAACGTCACCGGCTATAACAAGCGCGTCATAAGGCGCACCCGCGTCCTGCTCCGCCTTAAGCTCGTCAAGCAACAGCTTTAGCACATGCTTTTGGTCTTCAAGCAGCGGATATTCATAAAAAAACTTTCCAAGATGTAAATCGCCAGTCTGCAAAAATTTCATGCTTTCACTTTACGTCACTTTTGAAAAACTGTACATAGTTTCGTAGTTGAAATGAACATTTCAGAGTTCAATCACATATCCAGCGTTTCTTCTCACTTTCATCGAAATTCTGAGCATCTGCAAATGTATCAAGGTCTTTGACTTTTAGTTTAAAAATTTTATGCGGGATGCCGTCAATTTCATAGGTATAAGGGCTGTCATATTTATTCCAGCTTTCAGGAAGAATCAGTGGTTCATCTGAAGAAAGAATAAATTTTTCTCTGGATAAATCGAAAGGACAATCTGGCAGACTTTGAACCCATTTATAAAATTCACTATAATTGTTGATTATATCAAACATGACTGAACTTACTGCTTTATTAGTAACTTTTTGATTTCTAAGATTACAAAAAAGTTTTAAATCAATATGCCCTGCTATCAGGTACCAATCAATTTTATTTTCTGGCAGATATTTAAGACCTGGCGATGGACTCCAATCAATTATGACATAATCATTTACTTTTAGTAGCCATTCGTTTACGGAATAATGATTCCTAAAATAGAGTATTTCATCATTTTCAAGAGTTACTTTTACATCACAAAATTTTGCGTATTCAGATGTTTTGAATACCTCAACATCTTTGACATTTTTATTTTGTCTAAGCTGCTGTTCCAGTTCTTTCACTTTGTATTCTGGAAGTGATTCAGAGTCAAAACTTCCAGAAGCAAAACAAATGAAAGAAAAAAGAACAAAAATAAATAATATTATACGACGTTTCATTATAACTCCTTATGTCAATCGACTAAGTCAATAACATCTCGAAGATTGGTTTGTGCGCAATTTTCACAAAACTTCTGTAAATTTTGTAAAATCTTTACCTTTTTTCACGACAAAGTACAAAAATTTGCATTCTTAATCAATATATTATAATATGAAACACAACAAGAAATTTTTAAACGAAGATGAATATCTCGCACAGATGAAACAGGGTGCGCTGCTAAACCCGCGCATAGATTCAACGTTCAAGGCATTGTTCACACAGCCGACGGAAGAATCGCGGAATGCGTTGCATTCTTTTTTGGAAGCTGCCACTGAACGAAAAATCAAATCAGTGGAGCTTACGGCAAATGAAGCGCCTATAGCTTTTGAAAAGCAGCGCGGCGTGAGCTACGACATTCTTTGTGTTTTTGATGACGGTCAGCCCGCAAACCTTGAGATGATGGCGTTCAATCAGAAGTATGATTACGGCAAGCGAGCCGAGTATCAGGTTTCAAGGCTTGAGACAACGTACCTCAAGAAAGGCGACTCTTGGGAAAAAGCTCCGAAAGTTTATCAGATTACGGTGCTTGATTTTGTCTATGACAAAGCTAGCGACGAAGCCGTAAGCCGTTACTCAATGCGCACAGCTGATAACCGCGAACTTTCAAACACGCTCAACATTGTTTTTATTGAGCTGCCCAAGGTTATCAAGCTTGAGAACAGCATTGAAAAGAACACGGCCTTGGAGAATTGGGCAATTTTCTTGAAAGAAGCTGATAATCCTAAGAAAACACGGATTATACAGAAATTAACTGAAACGGAGGCAGGACTTATGAACGCGAAACAATCACTTTCCTCGATAAGTGCAGACAGAG
>CADBUT010000173.1 GCA_902797925.1 uncultured Spirochaetaceae bacterium | reverse complement strand
TTATGCAGCCTGCAACAATGCGGAACATATCTGCAACAGTTTTAAGCGAAAAATAACGCCGCAGCTTGCCAGACGGAATGCCCACAAACTTATCGCATGAGCCGCTCTTTTCTACGAGCTGCCTGTCCATTCCCCTTGAAGAGCCGAGCCAGTAAACAGTGCACTCATGCTTTTTTTTAAGCTCGTCCACAACGGCAAGCCCCGGATAAATGTGACCGCCCGTTCCGCCGCCTGTAAAGACTGCACAATATTTTTTAGTCTGCTTTGCCATATTTTTCCAGAATTGCCTGAATTTTATTTTTCTTAAAAAGTTTTGCATAGCCGTAAGCGGTCATGCCCATGTGGTCTTTCATCTTGCCGTCTGCACCGTTTTTCGCAAGAAGCTCGCAGATTTTCTCGTTTCCGTTGCCCACAGCCAGAATAAGCGGAGACTGTCCGTCATTGCTTATCAAGTTGAGGTTTGCACCGGCTTTTATAAAGATTTCCGCAATCTCAACATTTTCACGCCAGATTGCGTCCATTAAAGGCGAATAACCGCGGTCTTTAGAAATTGCGTTGACATCTGCCCCGCTTTTCAAAAGCAGCTGAACAATTTCCTTGTGCTCTGACCTTGCGGCATTGCATAGCATCGGTGTGCCGGCTGAATCTACATCGTTCACATCCATACCGGCTTGCAGGAAGAGGCTGCATGTTTCTTCGTTGCCCTTTGCAATCTGAAAAGAAAAGCAGTCCGGCGTAAACGGCAGGCCTTTATCGTAAAGCACTTTTCTTGCATCAGATTTTGTCTCTTCTTCTATATAAACTACGAAACGCTTTGCAAGCTCTTTCAGCAGCTTCTTTTCAGTGTCAAAAGTCCTGAAGCCAGAAAAAACGGCAGGCAGCTCTTTTGCAGAATCATAGCCTGTAACAAACACAGGAATTCCGCGGCCTGATAAAAGACCGCACAGATAAGGCATAGACGCATCGGCAGCATAATTCTGCGCATCTAAAAATATGCAGTGCGTAGCATCTGAAAAACATTTCTTAATCTTCTTAAAAGCCGCATCAGCCTTTTCAAGAATCGTTACACTTTTTTGATTATCTATAGCATATACTGTAGACTTTACCATGTTCTCATGCAGAAAGCATTGAACTGCATCAACAGCAGGACTTTCAGCTTTTGGAGCAACAATTAACCACTTCATAGATTCAGTATAAACTATCTCGTAAAACTCAACAAGTAAAAGCTGTATAAAACTTTATAAAAACTGAACCGCCGCTAATTTTGTATGAACCTTACAGGAACGCCTGTACTGTAGGGAAAATCATGGATTGTATTATTACAACTATATGTTAGTTTTGAGTCATAGTTTCTATTAAATGGTGGTCTTTATGTTTAAGTGGATTTGGTCTTATATCCGCCGTTACCGCTTTTGGATGGCGCTTGCCGTCATGCTGACAATTACCGTTTCGGCGCTGAACATGGTGAACCCTTCTGTCAGTGGAAGAATCGTTGACCGCGTTATAACCGGCGGAGAACATAATCTGCTTATAAAGTTTGTGCTTATAATGATTTGCTGCACATTTGCCAAGGCTGTACTGCGCTATCTTTATCAGCTGATATTTGAGCATTGTTCGCAAAACGTAATGCGCACCATGCGCCAGGATTTGTACGCGCACATTCAGACGCTTGACTTTTCGTGGTTCGACAAATCGCCGACCGGCAACGTGATGACGCTTCTTACAAGCGACCTCGACATGGTGCGCCACTTTGTAGCCTGGTCGTTCTATCAGATTATAGAAAACAGCCTCATCTATATTTTTTCGATTGCCGTATCGATGCAGATAAACATAAAACTAACGCTCGCTTTTATGGTAGTTGCGCCCTTCGTCGCTTTTCTTATTTGGAAATTCAAAATTCAGATAAGACCTTCGCACCTTAAAGTGCGCGACCAGTTTGCAGTGCTCAACACGCGTGCCGGCGAGAACATAGCCGGAAATAGGGTCGTCAAGGCTTTTGTACGCGAAGAATACGAAAAAGACAAATTCGATGTGGAAAACACCGCTTATATGGACAGGAACATTGAAAACGCGGACATACGCATAAAGTATACGCCGGCTATTGAAGCCATCTGCGGCACGCTGCCAGTGATTCTGATTCTTTTTGGCGGTTATCTCGTAATGAACGGCGAAATGACGCTCGGTCAGATTGTAACTTTCAACGGCTTGATGTGGGCATTTACACAGCCGATAAACATGTTCGGCATTCTCGTGGACAACATGCAGCGCTTCTCTGCATGCGCCCAGCGTCTTTACGAGCTTCACTGCACAAAGCCGAAAATCGTAAACACCCCGGGCGCGATAAGCAAAACCGAAAACGGCGCAACAAAACCGATTGAAGGCAAAATCGAATTCAGGAACGTGAGCTTTGCTTATGATTCAGCAAAAGTGCTCGACAATGTTTCGTTCTGCATAGAGCCCGGCATGACAGTCGGAATTCTAGGCCCGACAGGCAGCGGCAAATCTACAATCGCAAAGCTTTTGTGCCGCTACTACGACGTGACTGACGGAGAAATTCTTGTTGACGGCATAGACGTGCGCAAATATGACTTGCAGTATCTAAGACGGAACATCGGCATTACGATGCAGGACGTTTTCCTGTTTTCAGATTCAGTTATAGAGAACATACGCTTTGCGAATCCGGAAGCAGGCTTTGACGAAGTTGA
>CADBUT010000172.1 GCA_902797925.1 uncultured Spirochaetaceae bacterium | reverse complement strand
TGCATGATTTTTCTTTCCGGTTGCAATAATGAACTGATCCATGATTCCGCATTTTACGTTCATAAAATTGTGCTCGCTCATCTGACCGAGCTTTGCAATTTCAACGCGGTCTAAATCGAAACCGAAAGTATCGGTTACAGCATAAGCAAAACCACATTCCAGTGCAGAAGAAGAAGAAATGCCGCCGCCAGCCGGAATATTCGAAGCCATCAGAATTTCAAAACCGCAGTTAATCTTAAAACCGCGCTCTTTAAGCTGCTGTAGAATTCCGTTCAGATAATTTGCGTAATCATTTGCCTTGTCATAGACAAAATTCTGATTTACATCAAACTCGTAGCTGCCCGGAAAGCGTATGTCATTATATAAAATCTTTGAATCGCCGCGTTTTCTGATTGCAATATAAAGATAGCGGTTGATGCCCGCAGGGAAAACCTTGCCGCCATTGTAGTCAATGTGCTCACCGATTATGTTTATTCGTGCCGGAGAAGAATAAAGCCGGAGGGTATTCTTGCCGCCACCGTACATTTTTATAAAAGCAGCTTTCAGCTCTTCTGGTGTGTATTCTTTTGCAGTTATACCGTTTGTCATATTTTGATTGTAGCTTCTTCTCTCTTATTTGTGAATGAGCTGTACATTCCTCTTATTGTTTTTTGCAAAATTCAGACTTTTTTTTTACTTGAAAAAAACGGCGTATTACAGCTAAATTATTACTATGAACGAGAGCTTTTTTATTCTTGGGCAGCAGGTTGCCATTTTATTTATAATGATTTTTGTCGGCTTTATTTGTGCAAAGCGCGGCTTGTTTTCTGAAGAAGGCATAAAAAGCGTCACGAATTTCGTGCTTTATATAATAATTCCGTGCGTCATCATAAATTCGTTTCACCGCGAATTTGACCATGAGATGATGCAGGGGCTGATAAAAGCTTTTTTTGCCGCGCTTTTTGTTCATCTGCTGAATATTGTTGTTGCCAATCTGTTGATTCACGATAAAGACGAAGCCCGTGAGCGCGTGCTGAAATTCGCCACAATTTTTTCAAACTGCGGATATATGGCGCTGCCGCTGCAGGAAGCATTGCTCGGTAAAGACGGCATCTTTTTGGGCGCGGTCTTCATTGCGGTTTTCAACATCATAAACTGGACATACGGCCTTTTTTTGATGGGCGGCAAAGGTACAAAGATTTCTATAAAGACCGCGCTGCTCAACCCGGGCGTAATCGGCGTGTTTTTCGGCTTTATCTTCTTTTTAACGCCGCTCAAGCTGCCGCAAATTCTGCTTACGCCGTTGCAGTGCTTTGCGTCTATGAACACACCGCTGCCGACAATCATAATCGGGTTTTATCTTGCAAAGGTGCCGGGCTTTGCAGTGCTTAAAGATGCAAAGCTCTGCCTTGCGCTTGTATTGCGGCTTGTGGTGCTGCCGGTTGCCGCCGCGCTGATACTTTATGCATGCGGCTTACGCGGCGACTTGCTTGCTTCAATGGTGATTGCAGCTTCTGCGCCGTGCGCCGCCAACACCGCAATGTTTGCCGGCAAATTTGACCGCGACACGAGCCTTTCTGTTACGCTTGTGTCTGTTTCAACTTTGTTTTCGATTTTGACGATGCCCGTCATCGTTCAATTCTGCATGTAAACTGCGTGTCATTGCCGTACTTGATACGGCAATCTGCTGTAAATATGTGCAAAACTAGAGATTGCCGGGGCACGCCCGACGATGACACACGATATAGAAGGAAAATCTTATGAAGCTTTATGTGCTGCGGCACGGCGAAACGAGCATGAATTCGCTTAATCAGGTTTGCGGCTTGAGCAATGTGGCGCTGTCTGAAAAAGGCAAGTCTCAGGCTTTTGAAGCCGCCGAAAAATTGAAGCATAAGCTTGACGGCACAAAAATCGATGCAATCTACGTTTCACCGCTTCTGCGCGCGCAAGAAACAGCGCAAGCCGTGCAGACAATTCTCTCGAAAAACGGCTTGTGCCCCGCTAATTTTGTGACAGACGAGCGCCTTATCGAACAGAACTACGGTAATTTTGAAGGCAAGAGCCGCCTTGACAAAGCTTTTGAAGAGAGCAAGCGCCAGTTTGCAGATAAGTCGCACAACCAGGAATCTCTGCTTGCTATTGCCTACCGTGTTTACGATTTTCTTGAAGAGCTTAAGCGCGGCAAAGACGGCAGCAAGACTGTGCTTGTTGTTACGCACGGCGCAGTCTGCCGCATGATTCACAGCTATTTCAACAGCATGACGAACGAAGAATTCGGTGCATGGCGCGCCGTAAACTGCCAGACCGACGAATATGAGCTGTAAAGACATAAGTTTATGCAAAAAATCTAGCAGAAAGATTATTTTATTTGCAAACATATTCAATATTGCTGTGTCTATTATAATGATGTAAAGGAGTTTTGCAGATGGAAAAAATGAAAAAGCCTGCCTCAAAAATTGCAGTTTGGGGTGATTCTGTAACGAAAGGTATAGTTCAGGGATCTGGTGATAAATCATATATCGTTAACCCTGAAAATAGTCTTAAAATTGCAGGCGAGAAATTAGGAATAGAAATAATAAATCACAGCTATTTTGGTTGTACTGTAAAGAAAGGTAAAGATGTGATTATTCGTGATATAAAAAAGAATATTGATTGCGATGCGGCTATAATCGAATTCGGCGGCAACGACTGCGATTTCAACTGGTCTGAAATTTCAGAACACCCGGAATTACACCATGAGCCAAATACACCACTAAATGTTTTTTCGGAAACAATTCAGTTTATAATACAGACATTACGGGAGCATAAAATAACCCCGATTTTGATGACGCTTGTACCGCTTGTTCCAGAACGGTATTTTTCATTTATTTCAAGGAATCGCAATCCTATGCATATTTTGAAATGGCTAGGCGATGTTAATTTTCTTTACCGCTGGCATGAAACGTATTCGAGCGAGATTTTTAATATAGCAAGAAGTAAAGGCTGTATGCTTCTTGATGTCCGGAAGCAGTTCCTTATGGATCGCAATTATCAACGTTTTCTCTGTGATGATGGTATTCACCCGAACAAAGAAGGACAAAGATTAATGCAGAATTTTTTTATTGAATCAAGTAAGTCGGATAGGTTCATGCTACCGCCTTCGATTGGCGCATAATTTCTTGCAAATCGCATAAAAAAAGCAGCCTTGCTTTTCAGCTTGGCTGCTTTTATCAGTTTAATTGAAATATTTTTCGCCTGTGCCGTAGTTGTCAACTACAAAGTCTATGTCTTTGTCGCCTCTTCCGCTCAAGTTTACAAGAATAGACTTCTTTGGGTGCTCTTTCGCGTAGCGCATTCCGAATGCAACTGCATGGCTTGATTCCAAAGCCGGAATGAT
>CADBUT010000171.1 GCA_902797925.1 uncultured Spirochaetaceae bacterium | reverse complement strand
CTGGAAAAATCATGATAATTCTATGTCCGTAGATGAATATGTAAGAAACTTGCGCAAGGGGCGACAGTTTGATATTTGATAGCGATGTTCTAATTTGGGCTTTTCGTGGAAAAGATTCCGCATCACAATTGCTTTTGTCAGCCCAATCAATTTCTATTTACGCTGTTACCTACATGGAATTAATTCAAGGAGTATTGAATAAACAAGAACTCTTGCAAATTAAGAAATTTCTAAAAGTCTTTGATATGAAAATTCTTGATATAACACCGAAAATTACTCACCGCGCAATGGCTTATGTAGAGAACTACGCATTAAGCGATTCTATGGGGTTAGCTGACACTCTGATAGCCGCAACTGCTGTTGAAAACGCTGAACCGCTCTGCACCGCAAACACCAAACATTATAAATGCGTTTCTGAGTTGCATATGGAAGTATTCAAGGTTGAATAATGTGCAACACTAGGCACGGCAACCAAAATCACGGCGCAAACCACTAGCATAAAAATCGATTTTCTGATATAGTTCAGTTTCAGTATGAAAGCTGAGTATTGTTTAGAAAAATTAATTCTCAATGTTAAAGTCATTTTTCATACTATTATTGTTTATAAATTTCAATGGCGAGTTTCTCTTTAGGAACTCGCTTTTTTTTGTCCGTCATTGCGAGGAACGAATGAAATGAGCGACGCGGCAATCCCTTTAACAGATTGCTTCGCCTTCGGCTCGCAATGACGACGAGCTTAAATTGGTTATTTTATAGGAGTAAAAAATATATGAAGAGAACAGACATTGACAAGGTGCTGATTATTGGTTCGGGACCGATTGTTATTGGTCAGGCCTGCGAGTTTGACTATTCGGGAACTCAGGCTTGTAAGGCTTTGCGCGAACAGGGCTACAAGATTGTATTGGTAAACTCAAATCCGGCTACTATTATGACTGACCCGGTAATGGCTGATGCCACTTATATTGAGCCGCTGAATGTCGAGCGTCTTTCTCAAATTATCGAAAAGGAACGCCCGGATGCACTTTTGCCGAACTTGGGCGGACAGACAGGCTTGAACATGGCCTGCGAGCTTAACAAGGCAGGCGTTCTTGACAAATATGGCGTTAAGGTTATCGGTGTAAACCTTGATGCAATTGAACGCGGTGAAGACCGCGAGATTTTCAAAGAGACAATGAAAAGTCTTGGAATTGACACACCGCGTTCCGGCATCTGCCACACAGTTGAAGGTGCGGAAAAAATCGCTGAAGAAATCGGCTACCCTCTTGTTGTCCGCCCGGCTTATACAATGGGCGGTCAGGGCGGCGGCTTCTGCTACAATGTTGAAGAGCTGCGCACAATCGTATCGAACGGTCTTGACCTTTCGATGACACACCAGTGCTTAATTGAAGAGTCTATTCTTGGTTGGGAAGAGCTTGAGGTTGAAGTTGTCCGCGACGCAAAGAACCAGATGGTTGCAATCTGTTTTATTGAAAACATTGATGCAGTCGGCGTTCACACAGGCGACAGTTTCTGTTCTGCACCTTTCCTTACAATAGACAAAGAATTGGAAGAGCGTCTCAAGAGAGACGCTTTCAAAATTGTTGAATCTATCGGCGTTATCGGCGGTACAAACGTACAGTTTGCACACAATCCGAAAACAGGCCGCGTTGTTATTATTGAAATCAACCCGAGGACTTCCCGCTCTTCAGCTTTGGCTTCTAAGGCTACAGGTTTCCCGATTGCGCTTATTTCTGCAAAGCTTGCTTCTGGCATGACTTTAGACGAAATTCCATACTGGCGTGACGGCACTTTGGATAAATACACACCGGGTGGAGCTCCAGACGGCGACTACGTTGTTTTGAAGTTTGCACGCTGGGCTTTTGAAAAGTTCCGCGGTGTTGAAGATTCGCTCGGTACTTCAATGAAGGCTGTCGGCGAGGTTATGGCAATTGGCAAGACCTTCAAGGAAACTTTCCAGAAGGCTATCCGCGGCTTGGAAAACGGACGTCCTGGTCTTGGTTTTGCAAAGGACTTTAACAAACGTTCTGCTGAAGAGCTTTGCGAAATGCTCAAGACTGCTTCAAGCGAAAGATATTTCCAGCTTTACGAGGCAATCCGCAAGGGCGTTTCAATT
>CADBUT010000170.1 GCA_902797925.1 uncultured Spirochaetaceae bacterium | reverse complement strand
ATGCGGTCAAAGCTGCAAGTTCCGGCGTCTTTTCCGTATTTTTGCGCGATAATCTCTGAAAGCTCTTTGACGTGCTTTGCCTTGCTCTTGTAAAGCCCGATGCTTTTAATATGCGCTTCAAGTTCTTCAAGCGGAAGCTGCGCCATCTTATAAGGCGAATCTGCAACTTTGTACAGGCTTTCTGTCGCCTTGTTTACGCTTTTGTCTGTTGCCTGCGCACTCAAGACAACAGAAACGAGCAGCGTGAACGGGTTCGGTGCAATCAGCTCTGTTTTGGGCGCAGGGTTCGCGCTTTTGAAACGGCTGAATATTTCATCAATCTGCTTTTCAGTCAAAAAAATCATATCAAGACTATAACTACTTTGGCGCGTTTTTCATAGTGTGGAAGTATGCAAAGACAAAAAAAAGGCTGCCTGATAATTTTCAAGCAGCCTTTCTGGTTTTAATTGCACTTGCGCTTATTTTACGGCTTTCTTCAAGGCTTCAAGCTTGTCGAGCTTTTCCCATGAGAATTCGCTGCGGCCGAAGTGACCGTAAGCTGCTGTTGCCTGATAAACAGGTTTCTTCAGGTCGAGCGTCTTGATGATGCCGGCTGGAGAACAGTCGAACACTTCTTTAATTGCCTTTGAAAGAGATTCTTCGCTTACGTTGCCTGTGCCGAATGTGTCAACCATGATTGAAACTGGGTAAGGAACGCCGATAGCATAAGCAAGCTGAACTTCGCATCTTTCAGCAAAACCGGCGGCTACAACATGCTTTGCGATGTAGCGTGCCATATAAGCAGCCGAGCGGTCAACTTTAGACGGGTCTTTGCCAGAGAATGCGCCGCCGCCGTGGCGTCCCATTCCGCCGTAAGTGTCAACGATAATCTTGCGGCCTGTAAGACCTGTATCGCCGAAAGGACCGCCTACAACAAAGCGGCCGGTCGGGTTGATGTAGAATTTTGTGCTTTTGTCAATCAAGCCTGTCGGTTCAAGCACAGGAAGAATAATCTTGTTGATTATAGTTTCCTTGATTTCGCCGTATTCAACGTCCGGGTTGTGCTGGTGCGAAATAACAACGGTGTCGATTCTCTTAGGCTTGTTGCCTTCGTATTCGATTGTTACCTGGCTTTTTGCATCCGGCCGCAACCAGCCGATTGCTCCGCCTTTGCGCAAGTCTGTCGCTTTGTGCAAAAGCTTGTGTGCATACATGATTGGTGCCGGCATCAGTTCAGGTGTTTCTGAACATGCAAAACCGAACATCATGCCCTGGTCGCCTGCGCCCTGCTGGCCTTCGTACTCTTTAAGGCCTGTGCCGACAACGCCCTGGTTAATATCCGGCGACTGTGAGTGAATCATATTGAGAACAGCCATTGAATCGCAGTCAAGACCAAAGTCTGAGTCTGTGTAGCCGATTTCGCGGGCAACGCTGCGGGCAAGATTCTGAACATCAACGTAAGTGTTTGTCGTAATTTCGCCGCCGACCATTACAAGAGCTGTAGAAGCGAAAGTCTCGCAAGCAACATGGCTTTCCGGGTCGTCTTTAAGACAAGCGTCGAGGATGGCATCAGAAATCTGATCGCAGAGTTTATCAGGGTGACCTTCACCAACTGATTCAGATGTAAAAAGATAATGTTTGTTAGATAAGACAGAACTCATTTAAGAGCCTCCTATTTAGCAAGTTTAAGCTCCGCTATGGGAACTTTTTCCGCCTGCAATTTGGATAAATCAGCGGATAGAATTGTTAACCGGATTATAGATGATTCAAATATTTAAAACAAGTGAGATATTATGAATTTTCTGCGATTTTAGCATAAACGGTGAAATTATAACTAAATTTTAAGAATTTCTTCACAAAATAAACATAGTGTAGTATAATGTCTGCATGAGGTATGCAGACATCGTTTGATGGCTGCTATTCGTAAAATACTGTTTTTTAGGGAAGAGAAATGGCATTATACAAGAATTACTTAAAAACTCAAAAAAAATGTAAAGTAACATTTGAATTGAGTGCAGAAGCCGCTAACGGCGCAGAGAAAGTCTGGCTCGCCGGCGATTTCAATAGCTGGAGTAGTCTTGATACTCCTATGAAAAAGAACAAAGACGGAAGCTTTACTGTCACACTGACATTGGAAGCTGGAAATGAATATCAATTCCGTTATCTGCTTGACGGCAAAAAATGGGAAAATGACTGGAATGCAGACAAATACATTCCTGCCCCATTCTCTAACACAGATAACTCTGTAGTTATTGT
>CADBUT010000169.1 GCA_902797925.1 uncultured Spirochaetaceae bacterium | reverse complement strand
TGATGGTCTTTGTAAGCATGCTCAACAACGTCCCGCGTGGTAAAGCGCCTGAAAATTGACATAAGGTTGTTAATTGAAGATGAAAGCGAATTGAATGAAGCGCCAAGATATGTAATGTCGTCGTTAGGCGCGCCGGACAAATCAAGCAGAGCAAGCTCCTGCTTCTGCTGCATTTCGTACAGGCTTTGAATCATCTGCTTTAAGTAGCGCAGAATCTGGTTGAACATATAAAAGCCGAGAACAAGAAAGACCAGAATCAGAACAACTGTAATTATACAGATAATCATAAATACGTGGTTTGAATCTGCGTTCATGTCAGAAAGCAGTTCAGAGCGGATTAAAAAACACTGCCAGTCATCATGGTATTTATAGACTGCAATGTTCCGTCCGTAGCTGGTCGTAAAATAGACTGAACCCTCGGTGATTCCGTTTTCTTTGTCTTCTACTATATTTTCAAGGGCTTCTTCATCTGGAAAAGCCGAATATTCATAGCCGTCTGCGCCAATACCGAAAACTATAGAACCTTCTGGTGATACGCCGAGCAGCGTACTATGTGCATGAGTAAAGCCCTTTTTTGCTGAAGACAAAATTGAAGAAACACTTTCCTCTCTATTAGAAGAAAACTTAAAGATTTCGTACTGATTGCTTGCGTTCGTATAGATTTCTTTAAGTTCTTTTACAAGCAGCTGGTTTGTAACAGAAAACTGATATTTTCTGTTCATCAGCATGTTTATGTAGTTCGTTATAAAATTTGAAAATAACAGAAGACATAAAAACACGCCCAAAATCTTAAACGAAATTGGAATTACGGATGTTTTTCCAACCTTTTGAAAGAAAAGATTTTTCTTCAATTTCTAGACCTCCCGAATTCGGTACAGAGTTACAAAGA
The DNA here is from genome assembly GCA_902797925.1 of uncultured Spirochaetaceae bacterium. GTDB lineage: Bacteria > Spirochaetota > Spirochaetia > Treponematales > Treponemataceae > UBA1240. Next base: position 1,593 of record CADBUT010000169.1, on the reverse strand, counting down.
AATCAAATACTTTTTTTTCTGTTTTTCGATTTTTAAATCTGCGTGATACTTAGAGAAACCTTCAAAATTAGAAATATTTGATTTTTCATCTAAAACAAGAAAATTATAAACCCATTGAACCAAAACAGCAATAAATGTATTGTCAAAAAATTGATAAAATTTTGAGTTACTTGCATTAACAGTGCGCTTAGATTATACCTATAGTAACCAACTAAGGAGTTCCAATTGCTAAATAAATCAGTATATCAGAAACGCCGGGCTGACCTTGCAACATGGATGGCACAGAACAGCATCGGGCTTGTAATAATCGAAGATTCTGAAAACCACAGAGATCCGGCTCTCCGCTATTTTTCGGGGCATCCGAGTGACGGCGTTCTCGGCATAAGCATTACAGGCGACGCAATTCTTTCGCCGTGGGATGAAGCACTTGCAGCGCAAAAAGCAGACGTCGATGTGATGATTCCATTTACAAGATTCGACCGCTCCGCTGTTCAGGCGGCAGCAGGAATCGCCGCAATCTGTCAGATTCCGCCTAACACAAGAATCGAAATTTCTGAAAGAACGCCGTACCCGACATTCCTCAAATATGTTGAGATTTTCAACAAGAACGACGTGCTCTGCCGCGAAAACGGTGTAAACCAGCAGATTAAGCGGATGCGCGCCACAAAAGACGAAACTGAAATTGCGACAATCCGCAAAGCTTGCGCGCTGACAGACGAAGTTATCGAGACAATCGAAAAAGGGCTTGCCGAAGGAAAATTCACAACAGAGACAGAAGTTGCCCTGCTTATCGAACAGGCTGCACATAGCAACGGCTGTGAAGGCACTGGCTTCGGCACGCTTGCGGCAGGTGCTTCAAGAAGTTTCTTCATTCATGCGTTTCCGGGCTACACTTCGGGCGAATTTGCTGGCAAAGGTCTTTCGATTCTCGATTTCGGTCTTATTTATGACGGCTACACAAGTGACGTTACGCTTACAATTGCGCGCGGCCAGCTCGACAAAAAGCAGAACGAAATGCTTGAATCGGTACAGACAGCCGCAAATCAGGCTTTGACTCTATACAAGGCAGACATTCCTGTTTGCGAAGCAAACCGCAAGGCAGATTCGATTTTTCAGCAGATTAACCGCACAATGCCGCACGCGCTCGGTCACGGCGTCGGGCTTGAAGCGCACGAATGGCCTTCTGTAAGAAGCAGCGCAGACCTTTCGCAGGTTTTTGCGCCGGGCATGGTCGTTACGCTTGAACCGGGGCTTTACGACGCAAAACTCGGCGGCTGCCGTCTTGAAAATGACGTGCTTATAACTGAAACAGGCAACGAAGTTTTGACAAACTCAAAAATTATAAGAATCTAAAATAAACATGATGGTCTTTGAAGAAACGCCGTTTCCAGAAGTAAAGCTGTTCCGCTTTGACGGCGTTGCAGACAACCGCGGAACAAAAATCCGCGCGTATTCAGAAACTGAATTCAACCGCTGCGGCATAGATTTCATTCCGAAAGAGAGCATAATCTACGAAATGCCGAAAGCTGACACAGTTTTCGGCATTCACTTTCAGGCTGAACCGAAACCGCAGCAAAAGCTTATACGCATTAT
>CADBUT010000168.1 GCA_902797925.1 uncultured Spirochaetaceae bacterium | reverse complement strand
TGCCTGGAATACCGCCCGAAAGCCTGCGTCCTGTTCTCGAAATTCATGTAAAAGCCGGCGGAAAGGACACAGCTGTTCTTGTGAATCATTGGAAGTCAAAGGCTTCTGGCGGAGAGACAGGCAAAATTATAAGGCAGTGCCAGAACAGGCTGCTTGCTGAATGTGTTTCTCAGCTAAAAAAAGAATCTGCCGGAAATTCGCTCATAATTGCAGCCGGTGACTTTAACCAGACAACCGCCGAATTTGAAATTGACAGAGAAAGCCGGAAAATCTTGTTCTGCACTAATAATTCCACAGAAGAGGCTGAATCTGTCTGGTTTAAAACGGCGGACGTTGATGAAGGCTCTTATTTTTTTAGAGACAATTGGGAGCAGATAGATCATATTTTCTTGTTTTCAGAAAAGTACAGGTTCGGCTTCTGCGGAACCGTAAACGGGCGCATGTTTGTGCGCTATGACGGCACGCCGAATGCTTATAAGCTTTATTCGGGAAACGGCTTGTCTGACCATCTGGCGCTAAAAGCTGAAATACATTTGCGTTAGAATTTTTCAATTCAAGTGGATTGCTTTTAGTGCAAAAAGGGTCGATACTATATGTATTAAATTAACCCTTGGAGGGAGTATGTTAAAAAAGATTTTTCTTGTAGTTTTGGCTGTTTTTATTGTGAACACAGTTTCAGCTGATGAAATCATGGATTTGCTTGACGAGGCTCGCGATTCCTATGAAGAAGGTGAAATTCAAGAAACAATAAACACTCTGCATACTGTGCTTTTTGCGCTTGAAAAAGAAAAACGTAGCAGCATGTCAGAAGTTTCTTTTACCAAGTTCTATAATTCTTATGAAAAGTATAACGGAAAAAGAGTAAAGATTCTTGACGCGTCTATTTCGCCGGAAGCCGGTGAGCCTTTTGAAGGCTATTACCGCATTTCGGTGTCTTCTTTGACGCAGCGCCCGACATTCTGGGCAGAACCTTATGAGAAAGTCTCGCTCTTTTTTGTTATAAGCAAGAAGCTGCTCAAGCAAATCGAAGAGACAATACCAAAAGGTTATGTAGGCTATTTCAATATTTATACGGATAGAATCTACACTTATGTAGACGATGACCTTTCACGTTCAAAACCGAAAAAGTATTACGTTGCCCGCATCAAGAAGCTTGAAATTCTTGATTATAACGAAAGCAATAGAACCACAAAAACTACCGGCGAGTTTTTGACCGACTAGCTTAAGCCCGTCGTCGTTGCGAGCCGAAGGCGAAGCAATCTAATGGTGTGCAACAACTTTTGAAGTAGATTGCTTCGTCGCTTGCGCTCCTCGCAAAGACGGACGTTGTGCACCAGTTACAAGTTTACGCTTTGCGTAAACTTGGTCGTTTCGCTAGATTATTCTAAGAGTGTAGATAAATCCAAAGGCGAAACACTATTTGCTGAAGAAGCAGAAGAAGTAGCTTGTTATGTCGTCTGGTGCTTCGTGGCAAAGCTCGTAAGAGTTGGTGTTGTAAAGGATTGTCGTTTGCGCGTCTTCGGGCAGAAACTTGTCTAAAAGATACATCGCGGGGCGGTTGTCGCAGACGGCTAGAATCCAGGACTGTTCAGACGGATTTTCTAAAAAGAGGCGGCTTCTTCCGTCACACGCTTTTGTTTTTGCTAAGTTCTGGTGGTGCGAAAAATCTGATGAAACCAGAAGAAAAACACCTTCATTCTCTGAATTTGATGAACCGGTACAGCCGCTTACGGCATTGTAAAGTTTTTCTGCAAGCGGCTGGTTGACCGGTGATTCTCCGCTGTAAATAACGGCTGCAATCTTTGCATTTGGAAAATACTTCTTTATATATGGCGCAAGAGCCGAAACGCCGTGCTCTCCTGCAAAAGCAGCATCGTCAATGTTTGCGTCTAAAGCTTCTTTAAGCTTGTTCTCACGCTCAATGTCTGTGGCGACAAGCTGCTGTGCATCATCTGCCGCGCCTGCATTGCCGGAAACGACCCACGAACCGAAAGTAACTGAAAAAAAGCCTGTTGAAAGATCCCAGTGAGAAGGTGATAAAACCAAAAACGTAGAAATATCCGGTCTGTGCGCTGCAAGCTCGGTAAACCATGCGTCAATCTGGGTGTGTGCCAGAATGTGGTGGCTTACAATGCCTGCAACAGGCGTTGCGCTTGGGGAAAGTGAATTTTCTTTTTGGATTTTGGTTGTGGGCAAAAGATGCTTTTCGTCTGTATCTTCGCAGTAAAATCTTGCTTTTACAGATTCTCTTATTTCTTTTGGAAGAACTGCCCCCGGTACAGCCTGTAGTTTGGGAGCGGTAGCTTCAGTTTTTATAAAAAAAATTGAAATTGCAATGGCTGCCATAAAGCAGACCACTGCAATTTTAAGCTTAGTTACCAAAGCCCGACGCTCTCAAAGTCTGATTCTGGCTCCAGAACGGCTTGAACGAATCAAGCGGCTGACCGCTGTAGACAGCCTCTTTCCAAGCTTCGTCCGTGAGGCGGTCTTCCATCGGGTGCGGAAACTCGTAGTAGCTGAATGTGTAGCCTACTGCAATGCGCTTGCCGCCCTGTCCGTCGTTGAGGGCAACATAAATGCGGTACGGAATACCGACACCTGTTTCGAGCACCATCTGGAGATCAGAGTTTGTGTAGACATCAGCGATAACTGCCATCTTGAACTGGTCGTCGGAATCTGAATAACCGAAACGGTTTTCGTAGACCATAACATATTTTACAAGTTCCGAAGGAATAGTTGAAATCCATGCGAGCTGTTCTTCAGGCACAGGCTGGTCGTTAAGCTCAAGTTTTGCAATTTCAAGCGCCCTGTCGGCCAGTTTCTGAAGTCCGTTTATAGCTTCTTTTGCCTTGTCATCGTAAAGTCCGTAATGGGCGTAAGTTTCTGCAAGCAGAGCATTTGCAATTCTGAAACCTTCAAAGAACGGAATATTCGGCTCAATATAGTGCACTGTCTGCGGAAGCTTTTCTGCGCGGTATGTCGGGTCGACCTCGTCGCCGCCGCCTGCGCGTTCGCCGTAAACCTGTTTTACATAAAGGATTGTATCGTGTCTGAGCTCTGCCCATGTTCCATGAGAAGCAAGCATAGATTTGACCGCCCATTTAGGTGTTTCTGTAAAGTAAAAGCCTGAGCCCGGTTCAAAGCGTGACTGTGCAGCAGTCTCAAACAGAATCATGTTGTAATATGTGCCTGTCCAGAATTTTTCGTCTTTGCTTGCAAAGAACTGTTCAAGTTCGTTGAGTTTGGGCTTTAATTCATCGTGTGCTTCATACTCGTCGCGGAGATAAAGATCTGCTGTATGTGAGCCGAACGCTTTCATGATATCAAGACCCATAACCATGTCTCTTGAATAAAGACGCGGAGGCGAAACTTTCTGATGAATCCAAGAATCATAAGTGAAACGCTGTCCGAAAAGACGCCAGCCCATTGCCGGGTTACCGCTTGCGTCAGCCTGATTTGCCTGAAAGATGCTGTTACCTGAAATTGCAGGCGGTTCAAGTCTGGTTTGGGCTTTTTCTGCAAATTTTATGATATTTTCTTTGTCTGTAATCCATGCAAGAATGTCCGTGACATTTTCTTCCTGCCATAAAGGCATAATATCTAAAAAGCTCAGGTCGTCAGATTTGCCGATTAAGCTTGTTACCGGGTCAAAAAGATCGCGCCAAGTGTTGAAAAGAGCTTCGTCTTTTGTGGTCAAATCTGTAACAAGCAGAGAAATCGGTGTCATTCGCAGCCCCAGAATTTGTGAGTCGTTCAAAGGTTTGTTTGGATCGCCTTTAAGTGAATCAGGGTCGGCAATATTGAAGTTAATTCTGCCGAACCACATCATTGTGCGGAAATATGCCTTTAGGCGTTCATTTTTTGTGTAATGACCGCGCGGTTTATATTGCGAATAATCTTCTGTGTATTTTACTCCGTCTGAAAAGGCAAGAACTTCTGAATCGCCGAAACCGGCTGCCGCATCCATAAGCGCAATTTCTTTCTGTACACTTTCAGGATATTTTGCAAGAATTGCGGCTTTGTCTACTTCCGGCTCTTTTTCTTCCCCATCGTAATAGTTTTTTTGTTCCTGTTTTGGCGGTGCAAGCTCAAGAAGTACACGCGCTGTCTGAAAATAAAGAATAGCCTTTTCGATTGTCTCGCTTGAGCTGATTACGATGCTGTTTGCTGTTGTGCCGTCTGTTGTCTTTTTGCTGATGTTTTCAGCTGAATCGATTGTTGAATCGCGCAATTCGGTGAGTTTTGCAATATAGCTGTCGCATACGCTTATAAGCTTGTCTATAAAAACGGTTTCTTCTACATGCTGAAGCATTGCGTCAAAAATACGATGCTGCGAATGTGCAAAGAGATCAGTCGTTATAAAGAGTGGTGTAAGTCCGCTTCCCATAGAAGAATAAGACCAGCCAAAAGGATTGCTCTTTGTATGATTCATGTACAAAGAAAGCATGTCGTCCGGTTTGTCTGCACTAAGCCAATATTCGTCTTTTGCAACTTCCTGGAGCGCAATTCTATTTGTGTGCAGACTTGTCTGAAGTTCCGGCGAAATCGGATCATAACCGCATATCGGGTAGAAATTGTCGAATCTTCCATTACTTTTGTATAAGAGGCTTAAAATATTGTTGCGGTCTGTATTGCCAAAGAACAAATCTGCGCCGAATACAATGCCTTTCTGTCCTTCGTATTCGGTCTTGTAAAACCAGTTCCAGTTGTTCTCATAATTGAACATACCGCAGTACCATTCTTCTTTACCGGTTGAACTTATTTTGTCTTTGTCTTGAGAGATGTTCAGAACTGTTCCGATTGGAATTTCTATGCCGTCTTTTAAGTTTTCTGCTTCTTTATCTGTTGAAACAGACTGAACCGGGTATAGCTTGCATTTTGTTGAAACTACAACGGCTGTGCTGTCGTTCTGCTGTGCAGGTTTCGGTACTGGCAGGAAGGAAAGCGCGTCTGTAAGATATTTCTTGTGGGCTTCTGCCTTTACGCCGTCTTTGTTTGCCTTAAAATCATCCAGCGTAAAACCCGAAGTTTCTACTTCTGCAACCGGTTCAGGCAGTTTGACTTCTGCCATAGCCAGCTCTTCATTAGAAATTGAAGGTGGTTCTTCTGTTTTTGCATTTTCTTTTTTGCAGCCTGTAAATACGGTTATTGCCGCAACAGCAGCTAAAAGGAGTAAATAAGTCTTTCTCATGTCACTCTCCTGTGAGTAGTACGGCTATTATTGCATAATTGCCCGCGAATCTCAAGCTGTTAGGAGAAAGCGTTTTGCAATAGCTTTATCTTGTAACTGGTGTAAAAGGGGCGCTTGTTGGTAGAGTTGTACAAAGGCGGCGGAAAGCAGGTTCTGGTTTGTGATGTGCTTGCGGAAGTTTGAGTAAACAATTATAGTTGCAGCTATGACAGATGAGAAAAATCTTAAAGAAGTAAACGATGTACTGCGGGTTTTAGATGAGCTGATTCCGCTTGTCGAAAAAATGGAGCACAATTTTAGAAGTGCGCGGAACTGGGGATTTATCGATATTGTAGGCGGGGGCTTTTTGACAAACCTTATAAAGCACGCAAAGCTTAACTCTGCTGCCGATGTTTCTTACCGCGTAAATGAGCTGCTTGAACAGCTTAGGCGCGAGCTTAATGATGTAGTTATGCCTGCCGACTTTACGATGAACGATGCGACCTTTGCTACTTTTGCGGATTTTGTCTTTGACGGCTTTTTGACAGACGTTTACATGCAGTCAAAAATCATGACAAGCCTCAATCAGGTAAAAGAACTTCACCGCCGCCTTCTCGTTATCCGCTCAGAAATGAACCGTCTGAAAAATTGAACGGTTCGTTCTCACTGTGCAAGGGCGCTGTATGTCGCCCTGAACTTGGTTCTGGTCTGTTCGGAATGGCGTTATTTATATTTCTTGATTTCTGCTTGGCAGAGCTGGTCTACAATTTCGTTGTATTTGATTCCGGCGTGGCCTTTGACCCAGACCCACCTTACGTTGAGTTTTGCAACAGCTGCGTCAAGCGCAACCCACAAATCCTGGTTTTTTACAGGCTTTTTGTCGGCAGTGCGCCAGCCGTTGCGTTTCCAGCCTTTAATCCATGTGGTAATTCCGTTTTTTACATACTGACTGTCTGTATAAACTGAAACTTGGCGGCTGAAATTTTCTGGCGAAGAAGCTATGAAGGTCAAAGCCGTAATTACGGCGGTCAGCTCCATGCGGTTGTTTGTTGTGCATTTTTCGCCGCCAGAAAAGCTTTGCTCTTTTGGGGCTTTGCCGCAAGCTGCTGCGGTTTCGTCAATAATCACACAGCCCCAGCCGCCTGCGCCTGGGTTGCCGGAACAGCCGCCGTCTGTGTAGACGACAATGTCGCCTGCTGCGCCGCCTGGTGCATTGTCTGCTTCATCAAAAAGCGAAAGCTGTTCCATCAGTTTATTTGCCTTTTATTGTGTCTTCGTGCGCAACATACCATTCGTAGATGCGTTCAATGCCGTCTTTAAGCTCAACTTCCGGCTTCCAGCCCAAATTCAAAAGCCTTGTTATGTCGCAAAGTTTGCGCGGCGTGCCGTTCGGCTTATCTGTATTCCAGTTGATTTTGCAGATTCTGCCCGGCGCGTCTTTGTACACAATGTCGCGGATTGTTTCTGCAAGCTGTTTGATTGTCAGCTCTTTGCCTGTGCCGACGTTTACAAAATCGCCGGTCGGTGTGCGCAAGTCTGCGGCGTGCTTGTTTTCCATAAGATAAACAACCGCGCTTGCAAGGTCGTCGCTGTAAAGGAATTCACGGAGCGGCGAGCCGTCGCCCCAAAGCTCGACAACATCAGTTTTTGAAGTTTTTGCTTCGTGGAATTTGCGGAGCATTGCAGGAAGAACGTGCGAGCCCTGTAGCTCATAATTGTCTTCAAGTCCGTAAAGGTTTGTCGGCATCACTGAAAGAAAATCTGTACCGAACTGCTTGTTGTAGCTTGTGCAAAGCTTTATTACACTGATTTTGGCGAGCGCATAAGCGTCGTTTGTCGGCTCAAGAGGGCCTGTCAGAAGAGATTCTTCTTGAATAGGCTGCGGCGCCATCTTCGGGTAAATGCAGGTAGAGCCAAGGTTCATCAGCTTTTTAACGCCGTTCTTGCGGGCGGCTTCTACTACGTTAAAGCCGATCATCATGTTCTGGTAGATGAAGTCAGCCGGGTATGTCGAATTCGCGCCGATTCCGCCGACGTGAGCTGCGGCCAGAAAGACGTATTCAGGTTTTTCAGTTTCAAAAAAAGCGTTTACCGCGCTCTGGTTGAGCAGGTCAAGCTCTTTGTGCGTTCTTGTTACGATGTTTGTGTAGCCTTTCTTGGTCAAGTTTCTGACAATTGCAGAGCCTACAAGTCCGCGGTGGCCTGCAACATAAATTTTGGCATTCTTTTCCATTTTAACAGCCTTTTACTTTTGAATCGTGGTCTTTTTTTACGAATTCCATGTCGTGCTTCATCATAAGTTTTACAAGCTCTTCAAAAGAAGTTTTGCGCGGGTTCCAGCCAAGCTCTGCCTTTGCTTTTGACGGGTCGCCGAGCAGAGTTTCAACTTCAGATGGTCTGAAATATGCAGGATCAACTTCAACAAGCACTTCGCCTGTTTTTTTGTTGTAGCCTTTCTCATTTACGCCTTCGCCCTTGAATTCAAGTTCGATTCCGGCTTCTTTGAACGCAAGTTCGCAGAATGTGCGCACAGAATACTGCTCGCCTGTTGCGATTACAAAGTCATCCGGCTTGTCGTGCTGAAGGATGAGCCACATGCATTCTACATAGTCTTTCGCATAGCCCCAGTCGCGCAGTGCGTTCAGGTTGCCGAGGTAAAGCTTTTTCTGATAGCCGTGCGCAATGCGCGAAGCTGCAAGCGTGATTTTTCTTGTAACGAATGTTTCGCCGCGGCGTTCGCTTTCATGGTTAAAAAGAATGCCGTTTGCGGCGAACATGCCGTAAGCGTCGCGGTAGTTGCGTGTAATCCAGAAGCCGTACTGCTTTGCAACAGCATAAGGCGAAGTAGGGTAGAACGGCGTTGTTTCTTTTTGCGGCACTTCCTGAACTTTGCCGAAAAGCTCTGATGTTGAAGCCTGATAAATGCGGCATTTCTTTTCAAGACCGAGGAAACGCACTGCTTCAAGAATTCTGAGTGTGCCGACTGCGTCTGCATCGGCTGTGTATTCCGGCACTTCAAATGAAACTTTTACGTGAGACTGCGCTGCAAGGTTATAGATTTCTGTCGGCTGAATCTCTCTGATAAGACGTGTAATACTCATTGAGTCTGTCATGTCGCCGTAATGAAGGTGAACGCGGCGGTCTTTGTGAATATCTTCGATTAAGTCGTCAATGTAAAGGTGTTCGATTCTGCCTGTGTTGAAAGAAGAAGAACGGCGGATAATTCCGTGAACGTCATAGCCTTTGTCGAGCAGAAATTCTGCAAGAAACGAACCGTCCTGGCCTGTAATGCCTGTAATCAATGCAATTTTTTTCATTTATATGTCCTTAAAAAAGATGCTGTGTAATGTAACTGAAAATATACCGCATTTTGCAGATTTGCTCAACGGCGTGTTTCGCCTTTAGATGAATCTGAATTCTTATGCTTAACTGGCGAAACGACCAAGTTTCTGCAAACGGAAACTTGAAATCTTGTTTAAATCTATTTTTCTTTAATTTATGCTAACGCGAAGAGATTTTTTCGTACTCGACTGTCTTGTTTTTGCCGTGTTTTTTGGCGTATAAAAGTGCTTCGCCGGCTTTCATTACGTCGGTTTCAAGTTCTTTACCTGTGTAATGTGTAAGACCAATTGAAATTGTAAAGTCTGTCTGCAGCTGAATCTGCTCGCGGATGTTTTCTGTAATTCTGAGCGGATTGTTGCTGCTGTTTATTACAAGCACAAATTCCTCGCCGCCCCACCGCATTGCAAAGTCGTTTTTCAGAAGGCAGCTGCGGATTATGTCAGCCAAAAGTTCAAGACACTTGTCGCCGTAGGTGTGGCCTTTTGCGTCGTTGATTTTTTTGAAGTTGTCAATATCAATAATTGCAATGCTGACATTCTGGCGTGTCAAAATAGTTGTGTTCTCATAGCAGAAAAGCTGCAATGCGTTGCGGCTGTAAAGCCTTGTAAGCCAGTCGTGGTAGGCTAGAAAATTTATCTGCTTCCGGTATTCGTACTGCTTTTTATATGTGTTGTTCAGCGGAATAAGCAGAATCATTGTGCCGACCGCAACCGGAAGCATATTCACAATAACAACAGACAGTTCTTCATATTGAATAAAGAAACCTGAAAGTAGAAAGCATGCCCAGAACAGTGACTGGCTTATAAGCGCGTAGTTTATGTTGCTGCATATTCCAAGAATGAAAATAACAATCATAAATACCATGTTGCCTTCGCATACATGATTTGTCTGACCTAAAAAGTAGCAGCTTACAATGGTAGTAAGATGCTGAAGGTGAAACATAAAAAATGAAGCAAACTGCTTGAAATGAGTGGGTTTATTTGAAAAATGGAACAGACTGACATATACAGGCAGAAAAATTATAGGAATAAGGCGGCATATAAGAATCTTTAGTGAAAAACCGCCGTAAATATCAAAATCAGATGAAAGATACATTATATTGGAAAGACATGCTATTACTATAGTATAGAATTGAAGATTTTTATAGAAAATGAATTTTTCGTCAAAATATTTTTTGTCTTTCATGTGCTTCAACTTTTTAGAATGTTCCTTCTGATGTTTTTGTTGGAACAACCAACTATAAAAAGTATAGACTATAAAAAGTATTTACACAACTTTTTTGTTTGTGTGGAAGGAAGTAGTAGCAGTAGGGGTGTCGAAAAAAGTGTCATTATCGGGTTTAACCCGATAATCTTTCTGAAAAAGGCTGAAAGATTCCCGTGTCACGCACGGGAATGACATGTCAGCTTTTTTTAGAAACTATTCTATTTGCAGGTTTAGTGACCGAGTCTCTGCTCAATGTATTTGCACAAAAAGTCTACAGTGCCTTCAAGCCCGAGCCTTGTGGAGTTTACGCACATATCGTAGTTTGCCTTATCGCCCCACTTGCCGCCTTTCGAAAAATAATTGTGATAGGCCGCTCTGTTTCTGTCGTGGCGCTCAATCTTCTTTATAGCCTGCTTCTCGTTCAGATCCGGGTGGCGCTCCATTACGCGTTTAATCCGTGCATCCATGTCGGCGTAGATAAACACAGAAATGAAGTTTTCCATGCCTCTGAAAATGTCGTCTGCACAG
>CADBUT010000167.1 GCA_902797925.1 uncultured Spirochaetaceae bacterium | reverse complement strand
TATGATTCTGATATTATAACTGTGCAAAATTATCCGCCTTTACAATATGCTGCTCAGACAGGAAATATTGAACTTGTAAAGTTCATGGTCGAAAAAAAGCCCCAGCATGTAAAAATAATCTATAATGAGGGAAGAGGCGGCACTAATGATGAGAATGCATTGGATATTAAAAATACAAATGAAATGAATGAAACACTTATAAAACTGGGTGTTCCAACAGTATTAACATTTTTTAGAGACGGATGGACTAAAGAAAATTGTAAAAAATATGCATCTATCAAGGATTTTGAAAATTCAAATGGGATTGACATTGAAACAGGAACTTTTTTTGCCTGTAAAGCAAAAGTTTTCGTCTTTGATAAAAACAAATCAAAATACTGTTGGTTGTATCAGATAAAAGATGGTTATTATCTGAAAGGTGATGACATTACATTTAATACAGATTTATAAAATCTGATTGCATCGCATTATGCTGTATGACCGACATACATTATGCTGTATGAGTGACGTATATTAGGTTGTACGACTGACGTACACTATGCTGTACGACCGACGTACATTAGGCTGTACGACTGACATACATTATGCTGTTGCTTTTCGCAATGGGTTAATCTTATATTGAAGTTCTATCAGCAAAAAGTGTCTATTTTTGCTCGCAAAAACAGACAACCTTTGTACAAAAGCTTACGCTAGTTTTCACAAAGTGAAAACTAGCTGGGGTTGCCATATAAGACTGATACTTCAGATTAAGCCCTGTCGCAAACCCGTCATTGCCGCGCGTCTGCCTGTCGGCAGACAGGTGACCCGGCAATCTTAGCTCTTCAGCTTGCTGAAAAAATCATTGAACTGAACAATACCCATCGGACGGGCGTAGTAAAAGCCCTGAATGTAGTCGCAGTTCAGCTTTTTGAGCAAGTCTGCAAGCTCTTTTGTTTCAACGCCCTCGGCAAGCACAGTGGTGTTGCCAGTTTCTTTTAGCATTGAAATGTGGTGCTTGACCACAAGCCGCTTCGTTTCGTTAGTCTCAATCTCTTTAATAAGGCTCTTGTCAAATTTTATCTCGGAATAATTGTACTGCATCATTCTTGCGGTGTTTGAATAGCCTGTGCCATAATCGTCAAGCGCAAGCTCAAAGCCCTGGCTCTGAAACTGGTTCATAACCGAGACAAGCAGTTTCTCATTCTTGGCAATCATCGATTCAGTAATTTCAAAACGGAAAAGCTCGTGCGGCAGCGAGTGCGCATCAATTATCGAGATAAGCTTGTTCACAATGTTGTCCTGCATACATTGGGTAATCGAAAGATTAACGTTAATCTTAGAAATGCCAAGCTTGACAATTTCAGCCTCTTTTATGAACTGGCAGACTTTCTTGAGCACAATCTCGCCAATCTTTACGATGTCGCCGTTCTGTTCAGCTTGCGGAATGTATTTGTCAGGTGGAATATACTGGCCGTTATCGTCTTTGAGGCGTATCAAAGCTTCTGCGCTTGTAAAGCGGCCTGAATTTAAGTCGAAAATCGGCTGCATAAAAACTTCAAAGCTTTCTTCTTCAATTGCCTGCTTAACCTTATTCTGAATATCAACAGACTCAAGATAATCTTTTTCCATTTTGTCTGTAATTTCAAGGCAGATGTTGTCTTCGGCGTAATTCTGCATAAAGATAAAACGCAAGAAATTCAAGAAATCATCAATAGACTTGTTGTTTGTCATCTTAAAGATGCGCAGTTTCGTATAATCATTCACTATAAAGAATTGCAGCTTGAATGGGTATTCTATGTCTTGCGAACCGTCCTTTTTAGAAGGAAAGAAAGGCCTTGCGCTGAATTTTTTCAGCTCTGCAAGCTTGGTGTCAAGTTCTTCTTTTGACGTGCAGTAATATACAGCGCAGCCGTTGAAGAGCTTGTACAGAGAGCAGTCATTGCAGATGTGCATTATCGAGTCAGCGTATTCGCGCAGAATGTGATAAATCTGCTCGATGCCGAACTGGTCGAAAAGGTCTTCAAGATTTTGTACATGCAATATCAAGAAAAAATGCTCTTTTGATGCAAGCGTGGAAATATCGTTAAACCTGTCGATAAAAGCTTCTATGTTGAAAAGGTTCGTCTTCGGCTCGATAAAATTGCCCGGATTCCTTATCGAAAGAAAAATGAGCATAATCGAGAGGGAAACCGCAAAGCCGACCGCAAAAAGCTTGGGGAAAAATACCTGAATCATAAAGCCTGTCAAAGACATAATCGTGTATGTCAGCGAGATTTTGGTCTGCGAACGGCTGAACTGGTCTTTTTTTGACAGAATGAAGAAAAGCCCGAAAAGTACGTAGAATCCGGCCACCACATAAAGATAGTTCCACCACGGGCCGTGATGGTATGTTCCGTCAGGCAAAAAGTACATGTACTTATGGTGAAACGGCGACGTTGTTATTAGCAGCATCTCTATGATTGCAGGCGCAAACAATATGAGCAATTTCAAATTATTCGGACGTCTTCGTGTGGTGGTCATTGCAATCAAAAAGACACAGTAAAGCGGTGCCTGCAAATTTACCGCAATTATGTGCAGAACTGCCAAAAAGTTATTCAGAGTCCAAAGCTTTGCCGGAAAAAAAGCATCGGTAAAAACCGTCAGGATGTTCATTACTTGCGCTGCGCCAACCGTAAACATAAGTGCCAGAAAAAGATGTGCGCGTAAAGTTTTATCGTGCTTAAGAAAGAGAATGTATGTAATCAGAACTATATCGAGAATAATTCCGCATATATCGAAGTCGATGTTGTAGGTGATTTTACCAAACATAACAAATAGTTTATCACACATCATCGCAAAATCAAGTTTTTTAACAAGATAAAAAAACTGGTGTTATGCAGACATAAAAAAACGCCGCGCACAAGCTTAATCAGCTTCAGCACGGCGTTTCAATTTAATCGATTATTTCAGCTTTAACTGAAATTACTCGGTTGGTCTCTTTTTGAGGTTCTTGCTCTCTTTCACAGCCTGACCTTCGCCGACGGACAAGTCGGCGACGCGCGCTGCGAGTCTCGCGCGCTTACAAGCTATTACTCGGTTGGTCTCTTTTTGAGGTTCTTGCTCTCTTTCACAGCTTGACCTTCGCCGACTTGTTGTTCCATCATAGCGCGAACTTTTAATGGAAGACCGAACAATGTGATGAAGCCCTGGGCGTCTTTGTGGTCATACAAGTCGCCGGTT
>CADBUT010000166.1 GCA_902797925.1 uncultured Spirochaetaceae bacterium | reverse complement strand
GTAATCAAGATGATACTGGGCTGTAAAAGTCCAGCCTTCCGGCATCCAGTCTATGCCCACAAGAGCTGCAAGTTCGTTGTGCTGTTCTGAAAACTCGCCGCTGCCAGAAAGAATTGATTCAGCCTTTTTTTGCAAATGCCGCTTCGGGAAAAATGCCGTTTCAAGCCTGATTACTGTCGCGCCGATTGGAAGTGCCGCATCTGCACCGAGCATTGCCATGCGCTTGTATTCGCCACTTATTTCAAGGCCGTTAGGCATTGGCGGATATGGAAAGTGCGGCTGCCCGAAATTGATTTTGTAGTTCAGAAGCGGAATGTCGTCCCAGCCGTAAAAGCCGTAAAGCGAAACATCAAGTTTTGAAAAATATCCCGAAAGTTTCAGACCGAATTCGCCGTTCTTGAGCGCGGTTTTAGGCTCTTTAAAATTGCCGATTTTTACAGGCAGCTTTAAAACTGTATTCAGTGCCGGAACAGGAAAATCAATGCTTTTGGGCACAATAAGATTACGCAGCTGATTTCCTTCGTCTAAAGGCAGAATCGACGGCGTAAAAAACGGAACCCACCAAGCATCAGCGGTAAACGAATTTCCGTTGAGCGAAAGCCGCACCGCATCAATGCCAAGCTTTGAGCTGTCGCCTGTCATAGCGGCAAAGCTCGACATGTCTGAAGGACAAAGCACGTTTGTAATGTCTATGCCGTCTGCCTTGCCCCATGCCGCTTTCTGCCGCCCTACGCGGATTCCCAAAAATGAGTTTGAATAATCCGTCCAGAATTCGTCCAGCAAAAAAGTGCAGCTGCCGAAATTCCTGATTCTTTCCTTGTTTTTATATAGATACTTGTAATTCAGCACTTCTGCCAGGCAATAATCGAAAGTAAATTCCGTATAGGCTGAAAAATTGCCGTAATAAGCGTCAACCTTGCTTTTAAGCGAAGTATCTGCAAGCGTGTAATGCCCGGCATAAGCGGCAGGGTCTGCCCAAGGCGCTCTTACGCCCCATTTGGTCTCTGCTTCCATAGACAAATCCACACCGCCTTCTGCTGCAAGGCATACCGACACTGCAAGAACAAGCATTATTGATGTAAGAACCAGTTTTTTCATATTAACCTCGGCAAATGCTGAAGACTGCCCGTAAAGCATTGCAACAGATTCCGAAACAAGTTCGGAATGAACCGCTGCACAATAAGGCAGCTTCAGCCTTTCGTGTTTAGCAGAGCACTCTAGCGGATTCTGCCTTTTTCCATTGCGGCAACTGTAAACAATGAATCGTCGATGTCATCAGCGTTATAGACAATGTTTTCAGTTGCAATGAGCGACCAAGTGCCAGTCTGAACGTTTTCCATTTTCAGCATTGTTGCAGTTGTGTAGCCGTCAATCGTAGTGAAATCTGTGCAGTAAAGAATGCGGTGCAGCTGATCTTGTCTGTCATAGAATTCGCATCTGCGCATGATAAAATCGCTCTTTGCGATGTACACAATATTGCGCGGGTCTTTTTCGGTGTGAGCCTTGCTGATACACTCAACCTTGTAGCATTCAACGCCGTCAATAGCTTCTTCGCCGAGCAGGTTATAGTCATACTTGTTGAGGCTTCTGTCGCCCATGTCCTGATAGGTGAAATCTGTGCCCATAAAGCTGCCTTCGCTTTCTGAACCGCTTGAAGCGATACGGCGCGTTTTCTTCATTGCAGGCATATAAAGCCAGTTGTCAGAATCTTTGTCATCATCTTCGTAGTCAAATGTAAGATAGCATGTGCCCGCAACGTCTTTCGGCGAGTTGAACACGATTACGCTTTTTGAAACGTCGCCGTATTCTTTGCTCTTCATCGTTACCTTGCGGATTCTGTCGTTGCCTTTCTTTGAGTGAATCGTGAGCGTGGCAGTTGACGATGAAGTTTTTGGGTCTGGCACTTCGTCAGACTTTTTCATGATGTCGTAACCAGAGAGCGACTGCGCAAAAAGCGCACCGGCAAGCAGCAATGCTGAAATTGTACAAATTGTCCTTTTCATTTTGAAACTCCTTAAAAAGTTGTTGTTCGTCTTTGAGCGTTTCAGCGTTCTAGACCTCGATACTAAAATAGTTTGTTTCTGTGTTAGTTACAGATAATATAGTTAAAGTTTCCTAACTCAAAAAGTATTGTCATGCTGAACTTGGCAGCCTTCGGAGGCTTTCAGCTCAGCATCTGATGGCTCTGTTGTAAAACTGGTCATTGAGCGAAGTCGAAATGACCATTATATTGGTTGCTTCGACTCCGCTCAGCAACCGTGCTCCGACTCCGCTCAGCATCTTTGCTATATACAGTGCAGAGATTCCGAATCAAGTTCGGAATGACACTGCTGTAGACAACTCCCATAATCAGTTCTTCTTTTCTTTGCCGAACGGTTTTGCAATATAAAGAAGAACCGGTGTTACCGTGTAGTCTGCGATGAGCGCACCGGCAAGACCAATCATCGAAAGCCAGCCGAGACGCACAAGCACAGTCATTGTGCTGAACAAAAAGATGAAGAACATGGCGCACAAAATAATTGTTGTCATAATCATCGTTTTGCCGATTTCGCGGTAAGAAGCAAGAATAGCTTTCTTGTAATTGCCGGTAATCTCAAAGTGATACTTGATGTGGTTCGTAAAATGAATCGTATCATCTACCGCAATTCCAAGAATCATCGGAAGAATCATCGCGGTAATCATATCAAGGTTCCAGCCGAAGTAGCCCATAACGCCGCCAATCAAAACCATTGGCGCAATGTTCGGAATCATTGCGATAATGCCTGTGCGGAATGAGGTAAAGGCAATAATAAGCAGAATCAGAATTATGACAAGCGACGTTCCGATAGAGCGGATTGAACCGCGGACGAGCTTGCCGTTCATGTGAGCATATTGCACAACTTCACCGACAACACCAGCATTGCTTGCATCCGGGAACAGCTCATGAACCCATTGCGTAACCAAATTCATGTTCTTGACAATTTCTTCGCCGTCATAACCGTTAAGCTCAACGTGAAGATAAGCTGCCTTAAAGTCTTCGCTGTTATACTGATACAAATCAGAACCGCCCGAAATTTCATACAGGAACATAATCTGAGTTACAAGATCCTGGTCATCTGGAATAATGTAAGCATCAGGATTATCTTCGTTGAGGGTGCGGTTCATTTCCTTGATAATCTTTGTTACTGAAGAAACCCGCGGTTTTCCGTTTGAGATTTTTGTCTGGCTCAAAGTTGCAATTCTATCCGTGAGCACATCCATATTCTGAAGGCGCACAGGATCTTTCATCGCGTCTTCATCCGGGTATTCGATAAGCACTTCGTAGCTGTACTGGCTGCCAAGCTGGCTGCGCGTAATCTGCATAAGCCGTCTTACATAATCAGTGCGTTCGCCCATCATTTCCGTGTAGTTCATGTTCACTTTGATTTTTAGAATGCCCGGAATGCAAGCAGCCATAATTACAGCACCGACAACAACTGTAACCCATTTCTTGTTGAGAATTGATTTTCCCATTGCCTCTACGCGCAAGTCTGAATTTGTAGAACCTGCCGTATAAACGAAATTCGGGTCAGGTTTTTGGTCTTTGCCGAAGCTGTAAAGACACGGCAGAAGAATCATAATATAGATGAAAACTGCAAAAACTGATGCAGCGGTAATTCCGCCGACCCAGCGCATCGGCTTGATTCCGGCAGAAAGGAATGAGAGCATACCGGCCATCGTCGTGATTACTGTGAAGAACAAAGCCCAGCCTGAATCGCGGATGCCCATAACGATTGATTCTTTGCGTTTGCCTGTCTTGCGGAAGTACATCTTGAAGCTGTTGATGTAGTGAACTGCATAACCGACGGCGAGCGCCATAGAAAGCAGCACCGTAACAAGAATCATCGTGTTGTTGCCTTTTATGTTCATCCAAGCTGAAAAACCGAGTGTTGTGCCGAGAGCACCGGCCGTAGCAATTGCCGGAACGACAACGCCGCGCAATGAACGGATAAACAGGACAAGGAAAATAAGCATTACGATAAAGCCGATGCCGATGCGCGAAACACATTGCTGCATTGTCACAGCTTCTTCTTCATATTCTGTGTAAGACATGCCGGCCGGCCGGATTACCCATTTATCAGATTTATACTTCGGGTCATTGAAAATCTTCATCGCTGGCGGCGCAATTTTGTCCATCGCTTCGGTAAGCGGTTCTGTGTAATGCTCAAGATTCACTATGAGCCATGTTTCCGTGCAGTCGTCACTTACAATATTGTTGACAAGCGATTCGCGGCTTAAGATGAACGCCTTTTTTTCAGCAAGTTCAGCCGGATCGCTAGGAACACCATCTTCAAAAGGGCTTGTAACCTCAAAGCCTTCTTCCGTTCCGATTGGAACAGAAAGTTCCATAAGTGAAGTTATGCTGTCTGCATAAGGCACTGCATTCAAAAGCTCATCACCAAGCTCGTCGATCATCTGCAAAACTTCAGGGTCAAAGACATCTTTTGCCGTAATGTGCGCCAGAAGATTGTCTGTAGAACCGAAAATTTCTTCAAAATGGTCCTGGTTGATTTTGGTTGTTTCCCAGTTGTCAAACCAGTCTTCTTCGCCGTTGTCGAGCTTGAGCCGAGGAAGGCCAAGACAACCGACAACCGTGATAATCAGAAGGGCAATAATAAAGCCCCAGCGGTGCTTAACTTCAAAGCGCCCGAATTTTTCAAACCAGTCATTAATTTTCTTAACTTGCATAATGACTATTTCCTCCAGTGATAACAGTGTTACTGAAAGTGATAACAATGTTACCTTTTTCGATAACAACGTTATCATAATGATAACATCGTTATCTTGTCAAGTGAATTTGATAACATTGTTATCATTTTTATTGACATATGCCGTTTTTTGTCTATAAAATACAAAGCGAAGGAATAATTATGAGCGAATCGGCAGCAGAAACAAAAAAGAAAATCTTAGACAGCGCAATGGCTGAATTTCTCGAAAAAGGCTTTATGAATGCCTCTCTGCGCACAATCGCTGCAAATGCAGGTGTAACCACAGGCGCAATGTACCGTCACTTTAAAGACAAAGACGCCCTCTTTTGCGCCCTTGTGGACGATGCTATTGATGCGGCAACAAAAGCGGTAATGCTGGCCGATGTTTCGAATCATCTTGATTTAAATAATGTTGTCTCTAAAGAGCACTTTGCGGAAGAATCAAGGCATACTAACGAGCTTATAAACTATATCTTTGATAATTTTGATGCTTTCACGCTGCTGCTTACAAAAGCCGCCGGAAGCACACACGAGCATTTTCAAGAAGAAATCTGCGATTTGCACACAAAAAACTGTGCAGAAACCTTCAATTGGATGTATAAGAACGGTATATCAAAAAAGAAAATCGATAAAATGACAGTTCATTTTATTGCTTCAACTATAATCAATGCCTTTGTCGAAATTATTACCCATAAAATGACAAAGAAGGCTGCATTTCAGTATATAGAAAACATCGAAGAATTCACACGCTTCGGCATGCTCCACATGATGGGCATTCCATGCGAATAATTCATGGAAACAGCTTCAGCAGACTAGCTAAAAAAAATGCTTGGTCACTGCGCGTTGGTTGGTGAGCGGAGCCGAACCAACTCAAAATGACCAAGCACACCGGCTGTGCTGCTATATCTGGTTGCTTCAGCAGGTTGCCTGCACGGCGGTCATTGCTACTGTGTTCACGATGTCTTCAACAGAGCAGCCGCGAGAAAGGTCGTTGCACGGCTTTGCAAGGCCTTGCAAAACGGCGAAACATTCTGCACCGCCGATACGCTGCGTAATCTTATAGCCGATGTTGCCAGCCTGAAGATCCGGGAAAACCAGAACATTTGCGCGGCCTGCAACTTTGCTGCCCGGCGCTTTTGAAGCACC
>CADBUT010000165.1 GCA_902797925.1 uncultured Spirochaetaceae bacterium | reverse complement strand
GCTTTTGAACATCGTTGAATACGATGAAAACAACAGCATAATCGCCGGAATTCTCGGTGGCACATATTGGGGCTGGCTGCACATCGATATCCTCTGGGTTGCAGAAAAGTGCAGAAAGCAGGGCATCGGCTCAAAGCTACTGAAGGCCGCCGAAGAAGAAGCAAGAAAGCGTGGTTGCCACAGCGTTCACTTAGACACAATGTCTTGGCAAGCCCCAGATTTCTATAAAAAACACGGCTACAAAATCATAAGCGAGCTTGAAAACATTCCAGCCGGCAACAAAAAGTTTCATCTTATAAAAGAGCTGTAGCGCGAAGTGTTTTTTCCGTTTGACAAATAAGAGAAAAAGCTTTGTTCTGTTCCAAGAAACACACACAACAAGCACAGAATATGCTAAAATAATAAGGAGGTGTGGTCATGATTCCTGTTGCAGTAGACAGCATAAAAAATGAAATACTCAAAGCAGTAGATGTTTCTAAGATATATCTTTTTGGCTCTTATGCACGAGGAACGCAGACATCACAAAGCGATTACGATTTTTTTGTAGTGATTCCTGACGGCTCAATACGCCCAATCGAAGCAATGCAGAAAATTTATTGCTCGCTTGCCTTATCTCCTATGCCTGTGCCTGTAGATATTCTTGCTTCATACGAAAAAGATTTTGAAGAACGGAAACAGATGCCATCGACAATAGAGCAAACTATACAAAAAGAAGGGGTGCTGCTTTATGGCGTCTGAAATAGTAAACCAATGGCTTCAAAAAGCTAAAGACGATTATGTAAGCGCAACAGTGCTTATGGAAAAAGTGCAGCCGCCTCAAATTGAAATTGCATGTTATCACAGCCAGCAATGCGCGGAAAAAGCATTGAAAGCTTTTTGCTCATTCAAAGGCTCAGAAATTCAAAAGACGCATAATCTTATAGTGCTATGCCAATCTTGCACTGCATTGAACTCCGAATTTTCCACATTGATTTCAGATTGTGCAAAGCTCAACAAAACCTAGCCGCCGTTACTCCACTTCTACGGCAATCGGGCAATGGTCTGAGCCGAGAACATCGCTCATGATTACAGAAGACCTTACGCTGTTTATAAAAGCCGGGTTTACACACTGATAGTCTATACGCCATCCGATGTTCTTTTCCCGCGCGTGGAAGCGGTAGCTCCACCATGTGTACATCTTTGGTTCTTGGCAGAAATGCCTGAAAGTGTCTACATAACCAGCAGCCGTGAATTTGTCCATCCAGGCGCGCTCTTCGGGCAGATAACCGGCGTTACCTTCGTTTGCTTTTGGATTCGCAAGGTCAATCGGCTTGTGCGCAATATTGTAGTCGCCGCAAAGCACGATGTTGAAGCCGGCAGCCACAAGCTCGTCACATTTTTTGAGCATTGCATCGCAAAATGCAAGCTTGTAATCAAGGCGCGCGCCCGCATCCTGGCTGTTCGGAAAGTACGCCGAAATTACAGACAGTTTCCCGAATGTTGCGATTGGTACGCGCCCTTCATCGTCAAAGCGCGCATCGCCCATCGTTTCAACGCTGTCTGGTTCAGTTCTTGCAAAGATTGCCGTACCCGAATAACCTGCTTTTTTTGCGCTTGAAAACCAGCTTTTGTACACGCCGCCCGGTGCAAGCAGTTCTGGCGACAATTGCCCCGGATTTGCCTTTGTTTCTTGAATGCAGACTACATCTGCGTCAGAACCAAGCAACCACTCGATAAAGCCCTTCTTTTCAACAGCACGAATTCCGTTTACGTTCCATGATATGATTTTCATTTTGCCCTCTTTGCAAATTCATAATAAGCGAAAAACCGTTCTCTTTCAACACAGCCATTCAATGCAGAAATTTTGAAAGGCACAAGCTTTAACGATTCACTTTACGTTTTTCAAATATGAATGTATATTCTATGAAACAAAAAATAAAGTGGGAAAAAATGAAAATCAAAAAAGTTGTCAAAATTTCTGCAATTATATTATTGTCTGCCTTCATTTTGATATTATCAGGCATTTTATTGCTCTGGCACAACGAAATCAGCACGGTGCTTTCAATCAAAGAATTGCGTCCGCGGAATGATGCCCATCTTGACGGCGCTGTATACGAAATGCACGTCAGCGGCGGCTATTATTTCGATGATTTTATCAACCAGGGCGGCGCTTCAAATGATGCAGATTTGCTCAAATTCATTTCTGACCACATAACGAAAGGGCTTGCCAGCATGGGCTATAAGACATCAAAAGTCGGGTGCTCATCTTTTACGGCGAAAACGCCCGACGGCGACCGGCTTTTCGGCAGAAACTATGACATGACGCAGACAAACACATGCATTGTTTTCACGAAAAAATCAAAAAAGCGCCATGCAACTGTTTCAAGCGTTGACCTGCAATATTTGGGCATTGCACCAGACAGATGCGTCAAATCAATATACGACAAAATCTTATGCATTGCCGCGCCTTATGCGCCGCTTGACGGCATGAACGATGCAGGCTTAAGCTGCGCCATCTACATGTCTTATCAAGGCGGACCGAAAACTGTTGAAACGAATCAGCAGACGGAAAAGCCCGACATTACATCAACAACAATGCTCCGCCTGATTCTTGATTATGCCGATGACGTTGACGAAGCAATTGAGCTTGTAAAGCAATATGATTTGCATGATTCTGCCGAATGTTCCTTTCATTATATGATTGCCGACAAAACTGGCAGAAGCGCCGTGATTGAATGGATTCCGCCTTTGAATGCGAGAGACAAGACCGATAACGACGGCACGCTCCGCGAACTTGTAGTAACTTATAACGACAAAGACAGCCATATCGGCGAGATTGAAGCGAAGTCAGATTTTCAGTGCGTAACAAATTTCATTCTTCAGCCGGAATACTACGAATTATCAAAGGAAGATGAAATTAACGGTTTGGTGCGCTACAACATGCTTTACAGTGCGCTTGATGCAAGCAACGGCATTGTAGCTGACGAAACTGACGGAATGAAGCTGCTTCAGGCTGTTGGGCAGCGCAAACGGAACAAAGACCAGGGCAAAGAGATAAACCAGAAAACATGGATTACAAACCACAGCATAATCTACAACTTGACGGACAAGTCAGTTTTCTGGGTTTCAAACGAAAACTACGGCGACGAAAATGCGGTTTTCCGCTTTTCATTATAGCGGAAGGACTGTCAGCTGATTTGCGGCATTGCCTCACGAATCGAACGAATCGAAGTCTTGCTGCTTTTCGAGCAGCATTTCGGCATCATCGTGGCCTTGCCGCAACTGATTCTCGCGGTATTTTGTATTGTCAAGCTTTTTCTTTTTCAGGTTGCGCTGAAGCTGCTCAACCGAAATCGAAGAAATGCGCTTAATCGAATAATACTCTTTATCGTCCATGAGCCTATTATAGCGCAAACGCGCCTCTCATTCGAGCCTTGCAAGCTGAAGCTGTTTCATAAATCAGCTTAAAATGATAAAATCATCTTATGCAAAACGAAAAGCAGGCAGTTCAGCGTCAGCACAAGGCTGAACATAAAAGCCATAACCCGGAAAGAATCGAAATATTGTATCAAGACCAGTACATAGCGGTGATAGACAAGCCGGCAGGTCTTTTGTCTGTACCCTACCCCGGCAGCAAAACTAAGACGGCGCAGTCTGTGCTTGAAGAGCTTTTGCGCAAGCACGGCGCGGCAAACACACGGCACAGACCTTTTGCCGTGCACCGGCTTGACCGCGACACAAGCGGCGTGATGATGTTCGCGCTGACCGAGCAGGCGCAGACCAAAATAATGGAAACTTGGCACAAAATGGTGACTGAACGGCTTTATATTGCGGTTGCCGAAAAGCCGCGCCAGACAGACTTGGCAGACGAAGGCACAATTTCAGATAAGCTTGCGCAGAACGCGCATAACGTAGGCTTTGTGCCAAAAGAAAGCGACACGGGCAAAGACGGAAAAACTTTTAAGACAGAAGCCGCGCGCACACATTACAAGATGCTCGAAAAAGGCGAAACCCATGTTCTTTTTGAACTTTCGCTTGATACCGGCAAGAAAAACCAGATCCGCGCGCACCTCGCTTTTCATGGCTTTCCGCTTGAGGGCGATAAAGAGCACCGCGCAAAGACTGACCATTTTAACAGGCTTTGTCTTCATGCGCGCACGCTCGAATTCGACCATCCTTTTACAGGCGAACACATGAAATTTGAAGTGCCCGAACCAAAAACATGGCGAGATTTCGTAAAGAAAGGTGATTTTCAGCCTAAAAAGCATGAAACTTCCGCAGGCGCAAAGCAGAAAAAAGCCGCAAGAAGCAGAAACAGCATAAAAGGCGTAGATTTAGGCGAAAAGCGGCTCTCGCGCAAAGACCTTGCGCACATGGATTTTATTGAACGCGGCAAGCACCGCCGTTAAACAAAGCTAGACCCCCGGTGATTGAGCGGAGTCGAAATCACCATATCTCTGCCAAAAAAAATGCAAATTGGACATTTCGACTTCGCTCAATGTCCGAGTTTCAATTTAGCCTAAACAGCGCCGCCCTACAATTGCCAGTCGGTGCGGTTGCAGTCTAGCTCAAGACAGTTCCAGTCTTCGCCGAGCAGGTGGCAGACGTGCGTTGTGGGCAAGTCTTTGAAGCCGGCGGCTTTATAGCAGCGGTATGCGGCCGGGTTGTTTTCAAAAACGCCGAGGCTCACATTTTCAGCCTGCAAAAATTCAAAAGCATATTTCAGTGCAAGCTGAATCATCTGCTTGCCGTAGCCTTTGCCACGCTTTGCAGAATCTACAATTACAAAGCCGATGCGGATTGATGTTTTTTCTTCGTTCATAAAGCGCAAAAAGAAATGCCCCACAAGCCCGCTTTCGTCATAAGCGGTAAACGGAAGCATTGCGCCCTCTTCGTAATGCGCGTTAAGCGTTTCTGCCGAAGGCGGGTAATTGCCGAGCCGGTCGGCGCACCATTGATGAAACGATTTTTCGTCTTTAACCCAAGAAAGTATTGTCTTTGCATCTGCGCTTTTGTATGGTCTAAGTCTAAGCATTTTCTTTCCTCGCATTACGGTATATTGCGGCTATTCTGAAATTAGATTGCAGAGCTTTTCGATGTGAAGCTGCATTATGTCGAGCGGCGGAACTGGACAGTTTTTCTCGTTCAGCGCGAGCGGCAGCTCTGTGCAGCCAAGAATCACGGCTTCTATTCCGGCTTCTGCCTTCATGCGGCTTATAATGCCGGCAAGTTTTTCGACAGATTCAGGCTTTACAACGCCAAACTCAAGCTCGCCGCCGATAATGCTGTTCACGGTTTTTCTGTCTTCAGTTGAAGGAACGGCAACCTGCACGCCGCGCATTTCGACAGGCTTCTTAAGATAATCTTGTTCCATCGTAAAAATTGTGCCGAGCAGCCCGATTTTTTTGTACCCGCGCGCGGCGGCTTCTTCCGCAACAGTTTCCGGGATGCTGATGAAAGGCACAGAAACTTTCGGCTTTAACTTGCCGTAGACAACGTGCATCGTTGCGGCGGTCAGCGCAACAATTTCTGCACCGCCGCGCACAAGATTATCGATTTTTCCGGCGATATAATCAGCAAGCTCATCAAGCTTGTTATTCTGCACAAGCTCAAGCGCCTTGAACAGATTCAGGCTTTCAACCGACATTTCAGGAAAAGCAGCGCCGCCGCACTTTTTGTTGCAGATTGTGTTGATTTCTTTGTAATAGACTAAAGTTGATTCAGGGCCGGTGCCGCCAATCAAACCGATTTTCTTCATTCAAGGTTCTCCTTTTTCAGCATTTATACGCAATAAGCGGAATTATCATCTCTTCGCGGCTCATGCCGGCGTGGTGGCTCTTGAACGGCTTTGCGTTTTTGTTCCAGAACATTGTGCGGCTGCCAAGCGCGGCGGCCACAAAATCGCCGATGCCGGTCAAGTTCTTGTGCGGCTCGCCTGTGCCGAAAAGCTGCTTTTCAAAGACCTGCTGTTTTGTAAAAAGCGTGTAGTCATCACCGAAAAGGCGGTTGAATTCGTCTGCAAACACAGGCTTATATTCGTCTTTGACATAAAAGCTGATTGCGCGCGGCTCTATAGACGGCGCACGGACAAGCATTTTGGCAAATTCCGGGTAATTCTCTGAAAAATAGTCGCGCACAATGTCGTTGTGACCGTGGTCAGCCGTAACAAAAACGAGCGTGTCTTTCAAAGACTTGCACAGCTCTTCGATGCGCCGGTTCAGTTCAACTACACAATCGTGGGCTTCCTTGCTTTCAGTTCCGTTTTTGTGCATATAGCCGTCAGGGTGTTCCCAATAAGCATAAGTGAAAGTCTTGCCTTCAAGCAAACAACGCCGCTTTATTTCAGCAAACCAGGTGTCAAGCTTGCCGAAAGGTTTCGGCCCGAATGGAAAAACAATAGCCGCATCAGCGTTGCCAGTTTCATTTATAAGAGAAGCTATGTCTTTATACGGAAAATACTTATAAGCCACATTGTACGGCGCAGCCGGTGTTTCAGTACCCATAAGCCAGTTTTTGAAGCAAGTCACGGTTTTATCTTCCTGCTCAAAGTAAACGTCCCAGCCGAGCCAGCCGTGCTCTATTGGCGAAAGCCCAGAAAGCATTGTCGTTGTGCTTGCGGTTGTAGTCGGCGGAAAAACCGAAGAATAGCCG
>CADBUT010000164.1 GCA_902797925.1 uncultured Spirochaetaceae bacterium | reverse complement strand
TTATTGCCCGCGCTATAAAATCATCTGACGGAGTGATTCTTGTGCTTGTTTACAATGTCTGCTGGCAAAAAAAGATTCTTGCAGATGATTTTGTCTGCGATTATCTGAAAAGCAAGGGCTATTGCGAATGTTCCGATGTGTCAAAGACCATAAGCAGGCTTATTTGCCGCATCAAAACCGAAAACGGCTTTCCGCATGAAATCGGGATAGTTCTCGGTTATCCGGTGCTTGACGTTGCGGCTTTTGAAAAGCATGAAGGGCAGAACTGCAAATATTGCGGCAGCTGGGAATCTTATACAGACGTTGAACATGCAAGAAAATGCACATGCCGCTACAAAAATTGCAGTCATGTTTGCAAAAAATGGTTTGACGAAGGTTATTCGCTTTCGCAAATCGTAGAGAAATATAAAAACTCTGTGGAAGCTGCTTGAACAGCTTGCTGACGCAGAGCATAAGGAGCGTTAAATGAAAGTTGCATTAGTTTATGCAAGCACTACAGGCAATACAGAAGCAATGGCAAAGGCTATTTGCGAAGCACTCAAAGCATCTGGGGCAGATGTGCTTTGCAGCACGGCAGCTGATGCCGACAAAGCAGCTGTTACTGCTTGTGATGTTATTCTTCTTGGCAGTCCTGCAATGGGCGCGGAAGAGCTTGAAGAATCAGTTGAAAGTTTCTACACAGGAATCGAAGGTTCTTTGGGCGGAAAAAAGGTCGGCATTTTCGGTTCATACGACTGGGGCGACGGTCAGTGGCTCCGCGACTGGAAAGACCGCTTGAGCGGTGCGGGTGCAGTGGTTGCATCAGAACCGCTTATGGTTCACCTTGAACCAGGTGATGCAGAAATCGAGCAATGCAAGGCTTGGGCTGCTTCAGCAATTAAATAGGCTCTTATAAAAATACATATATTTTTTGGGCATCCGATATGCGCTGGTCGGATGCCCTTTTTTTGTTAGAGTTGACAAACATATTTCTTTATGATAATTTCTTGTCATTCTCCAAAAGTTAGCCAAAGCTAACAAAAAAACAGAGGTATCATGTTATGCTGAAAAAAGTTTCAAACAAGATTTTGGTGGCAGTTCTGGCTGCTTCGCTTTTGCTTTCAAGTTGTGCAAAAAAGCAAGCTTCAAATGCAACTGAACCGGCAGGCGGCGGTACACGCACAATCGTTGACCAGGTGGGCAACACTGTAGTTTTGCCTGAAAAGATAAACCGCGTAGTTATAGCTTCGGTGTGGCCGCTTTGTTCGGCTTACTGCCTTATGTTCGGCACAGACAAGCTTGTGGGCCTTGACCCGGCAATTATTTCCGCTGCTGAAAATTCAATGCTTATTAAGATTGCGCCTGAGCTTTCAAATATTCCGAGCGGTTTCAGCAAGAACGGCTCTTTGAATGCAGAAGAGCTTCTCAAGCTCAAGCCCGATGTTGTGCTTTATGCTTCTGGCGTTATGGAAGACTATGACGTTGCAACCCAAGCTGGAATTCCAGCCGTAGGTTTCAGCCTTAGCGCGAAAAACTTTAATGCGGTTGAGACAATCAACAGCTGGATGGAGCTTTTGGCTGAAGTGATGAACGTTTCTTACGATACGTCAAAATTCGTTGAGTACGGCAACAGAATGCAGAAGCTTGTTGCAGACAGGCTCAAAGACGTAAAAGAAGAAGACAAACCCACGGCGATGATTATCCACAAATATTCGGCGACAACTCTTGCAATTCCGGGAACTTCAACTTGGGGTGATTACTGGATTACGGCTTCCGGCGCGCGCAATGTTGCAAACGAAAACAAGGGCACTCCGCAAGTAACAGTTGAGCAAATCTATAAGTGGAACCCAGACCGCATTTACATAACGAATTTCAGCGATGCTTTGCCGGAAGATTTGTACAACAACACGCTAGAAGGCTACGACTGGTCGAATGTCGGCGCGGTAAAATCGCACAACGTCTATAAGATGCCGCTCGGCATTTACCGCTGGTACGTGACGAATACAGATTCTCCTCTCACGCTTTTGTGGCTTGCAAAGCAGCATCACCCCGCGCTTTTTGCAGACATCGATATGGACGCTGAAATCAAGAACTACTACAAAGAATTTTATCGCATCGAGCTGACTGATGACGATATCCGCGAAATTTATACGCCGAAACGCGATGCGGCGCGTGGCATTAAAAAATAATCCAAAGGGAAAAAGAAAATTATGGTAAAAATTGCAATTTATGGCAAAGGCGGCATCGGCAAATCGACGACAACATCAAACTTGAGCGCGGCTTTGAGCAAGCTTGGCCTTACGGTCATGCAGATTGGCTGCGACCCGAAATCAGATTCAGTGAAAAATCTTTGCGGCGGCGAGAAAATCCCGACTGTGCTTGATATGCTGCGCGGGCCTAAAGCGGCTTCGCTTGAGCTTGAAGATATCGTCTTTAAAGGCTACAACGGCGTGCTTTGCGTTGAAGCTGGCGGCCCTACGCCGGGCATCGGCTGTGCAGGCCGCGGCATTATTACAGCTTTTGATAAGCTTGAAGAGCTTGACGCTTTTGAGACTTACAAGCCGGACGTAGTTCTTTACGACGTTTTAGGCGATGTTGTTTGCGGCGGCTTTGCAATGCCTATACGCAACGGTTACGCCGACAAAGTTTTTATTGTAACCAGCGGTGAAATGATGGCGCTTTATGCCGCAAGCAACATTGTTCACGCAATCAAGAATTTTGGCAGCCGCGGCTACGCGCAGTATGCCGGCGTTATCTTGAACAGCCGCAATGTCAAAGACGAAGAAGCAACGGTTCAGAAAGCGCTTGATGAAATCGGCGGCAAAATCATAAAAGTTGTGCCGCGCGACGCTTCTGTTCAGATTGCCGAAAACCAGGGCAAGACTGTCATGGAAGCGCTGCCGCAAAGCGAAATGGCGGCTGTTTACATGGATTTGGCTAAAAAAGTCATGGCGGAATGCGGCATTGCCGTTCCGGCAGATTCATCAAAACAGCAGGAGATTGCCTGATGTGCGGCTGTGCTTGTCCTGAATTTGAAAAAACGCTTCATTATGTAAGCCCTGCCCACGGCGGCTGGGGCGTAATCCGCGTTGCCGCGCTCATACCAGAAAGCTACATGCTTTTTGTTGCGCCTTTCGCTTGCGGAAGGCACGGCGCGCTCGGCGGAATCATAAACAACTGTAAAGACAAGGTCAGCTATCTTTTTATTGATGAAGCTGACATTGTGAGCGGCCATTATGAGCATCTGATTCCAGACGCCGTTGAAGAGCTTTTTTCGTATCTGCCGAAGAGACCGAAAGTGCTTTCGATTTTCGTGAGCTGTCTTGACGATTTGCTCGGCACAGACCACAAAAGCCTTGATGCAGAGCTTGAAGAACGCTTTCCCGATACGCGCTTTCTTGAGTGCCACATGAACCCGTTCAAAGGCGACACAAAAACGCCGCCGGCAATCGGCTTGCAGAATTCCATTTATTCGCTTTTGGAAAAACGCCCGACGAACGCAAAGCAGATTAACATGATTGGCAACAACGCGTTTGTGCGTCCAGAGTGCGAGCTTTTCGGACTGCTTAAAAACTGCGGCGTCTCGGTTAAGCATATCGGAACGTGCAAAGACTACAACGACTTTATGCAGATGAGCGAAAGCTGCTTCAATCTGGTGCTTTCGCCTACGGCTAAAATGGCGGCTGGAAAAATGCAGAAAACGCTCGGCATTCCGTTTTTCACGTCTTATGTTTCGTATGACCCAGAAGAAATTGAAGCTGATTACCGCAAGCTTGAAACACAGCTCGGCATAACGCTGCCTGATTTTTCGTCTTTCAAAACCGAAGCAATTCAGTCTATAAAAGTTGCGCAAAAAACTGTCGGAAGTTACCCGATTGCAATTGATTATCAGGCGGTGCGCAAGCCGTTTACGCTTGCAAAAGTGCTTCTTGATTACGGCTTTAACGTGCAGATGATTTGCACAGAAAACGGCGTTCCAGAATTCGAAAAAGAAGCTTGCCTTGCCGTAATGCAGAAAAATCCTTCCATTAAAATAACTGACGCAATAAGCCACAAGACGGCTTGCTTTGAGTTTGAAAACATGAAATGCCTCTGCATCGGCTTTGACTGCGGCTACATGACAAAATCAAAACATGTGGTCGTTCTGATGGACGATGAAGGCTTGTACGGCTTTTATGGAATCAAAATGCTGATGAAGCAGATAATTTCAGCTTTTGAAAATGAAATTGATGTAAACAGTGAAATTAATAGTGCGGGGCTTGTAGTATGAGTAAACTTTGTGTCAATTTGCCGCCTTTGGCGCCTGACTATTCGGGCGTTGCCTCAACCTTGTTTGAGCTTGGCGGAATGATTGTGATTCATGATGCTTCGGGCTGCACCGGCAATTATCTTGGCTACGACGAACCGCGCTGGCTTGGCTCAAAAGCGCTTGTGTTCTGTTCGGGCTTGCGCCACATGGATGCGATTCTCGGAAACGATGATTTGCTCGTCAACAGAATTATTGCTGCCGTAAACGATACGCACCCGAAATTTGTTGCGCTGCTCGGTAGCCCTGTTCCGATGGTTATCGGCACAGACTATGCGGGCATTGCCACAGAACTTGAATCGCGGACTGGAATTCCGTGCTTCGGCTTTGATACGAAAGGCCTTGCGTATTACACAAAAGGCGTTTCGATGGCTATTACCGCGCTTCTTAAGAAATTCTGCCCGAAAAAAGCAGACGCTGACGGAAAAGCGGCAGCCGGAAACAGCCGTGCCATAAACTTGCTCGGCACAACGCCGCTTGATTTTGGCAATACCGACAACGTAAAGCTGTTCATTTCGCTTTTTGAGTCAGCCGGAATCAAGGTGCTCAACAGTTTCGGCATGGAAAACAAGCTTGAAAATATTGCACAGGCAGACGAAGCTGCGCTGAACCTTGTTGTGTCAGAAAGCGGCTTTGAAGCGGCGCAATATATGAAAGACGTTTATGGAATTCCGTTTATTTGCGGAACGCCTGTTGGCGACGGCAAAATTGTGCTGCGCCGTGTTGCAGAATTTCTTGAAAGCGGTGAATGCAAGCCGGATAAGACTTACGCGCTTGAAGCTTCTGATGATTGCGAAAAGCTGCTTATCGCTGGTGACCAGGTTATTTCAAATTCAATCCGCGAATACATTGAAGAATTGAGCCGCCGCAGCGGAAGAAAGATTGCTGTGTGCGTGGCAAGCATTTTTGACGGCGTGCGCCAGATTAAGCGCGAAGGCGACCTTGTTTTTAAGAACGAGCTTGAATTGCGCAAGTTT
>CADBUT010000163.1 GCA_902797925.1 uncultured Spirochaetaceae bacterium | reverse complement strand
TCAAATGTGCTTTCTGTTTTGATGCAGTACGGCGCAGACAAATACGCCAAAAACAGAAAAGGCGAGACCCCGGCTGACATTGCACAGAACTTCAGCAGACCGGCTGGTATAATTCAGATTCTTAGATAATAACAGAATTTAAAAAGAATAAGGCTGTCCGTTTTTGGACAGCCTTTTTTTTCAGAGCTACTACTCTACTCTGACTGAGACGCTTTAAATTCTTCAAGAACTTTTTTAAAAGCACTTCCGTCTTTTTTAAGTTCGCGCGAACCACGTGTAATTTTACAAAGGCTCATATTGTAGTTCTTTGCAATTTCACGCTGTGTTGTACCGCGGTCAATTTCCCGAACCAATAGCCAACGGTTTGCAATATCGATAACTTCAGCTTCTGTCAGCAGACATTCAAGAAATTCCTGCATCTTTTTAGGAGTATCGATAAGTGTTAACGCTGTGCATAATTCTTTCAAGCATTTCTTAGTATTCTTATTGCATTCCATAAATTAAGTATACATACCTTTGTTAAAAAATACCAGAAGAATTTAGATTTTTTGCATTTTTTACATTTTTCTAAGCGTCTTTAATAACAAAAAATCTTCTACCGTTTTCATTTACAAGCTTTGCAAGCAATTCAACAGGCATTTGCAGACTTTCAGCTACAAATTCATAAGTATGTTTGATTAAAAGCGGAGTGTTTGTCTTGCCTCTGAAAGGCATTGGCGCTAAATACGGCGCGTCTGTCTCTAAAAGCAGAAGGTCTTTCGGAATATAATTCAAAAGCCCAATATTCTGCTCTTTTTGAACACCCTTTCCGAACGTTATTGTGCCTGAAAAAGAAATATAGCATCCCAAATCAAGAAAAGCTTCCGCTGCCCGCTTGTCATAAGAATAGCAATGAATCACCACTTTATCGTGGCCGCCTTCTTTTAAGACACCGAGAGTCTCTTCAAAAGCGTCGCGCGAATGTACTATAAGAGGCAGCTGATATTTTTTTGCAAGCTCTACTTGCATTGCAAAAAGCTCTTCTTCTGCAGCAAGATGCGCTCTGCTAGTTTCCGCCGGGTTTTCACGCCTGTCAAAGCCGCATTCGCCCAATGCACAGATATCTTTGTGTGCATGTTCTTTCAAGATTTCTTCAAGCACGGCGCACTCATTCTTGCGGTTGATTACATCTTCTTTTGCAGGCCATATTCCGGCTGAAAAATATAGGAAAATGCTTGTACCGGCTGCTTCTTCTGCGATATTTTTCAGCTTTATACGCTCAAAAAAATCGTCAACTTCTGTACCTATATCAACTAAAAATGCATCTGAAACACCAGTTTTATTTTTTTCCGTTTCATCATAGTATTCTTTGAAAAAATCTTCTAGCGCGATACCCCTCTGCTGCATCATCGCCAGGTGGCAGTGTGTGTCTGTATACATAGCTTGACCAAACCCTTTATTTCTTATATTATCTCAATGTCTTTTATCGACGTGCCGGAATGGTGGAATAGGTAGACACAAGGGACTTAAAATCCCTCGGCAATTCAAACGGCCGTGCCAGTTCGATTCTGGTTTCCGGCACATACATCCTTTTTAATGTATAGCTCTTCAAAAAAAGCTTCAAATCATATGATTTGAAGCTTTTCTATTTTTTTCAAGCTAAAAATGTTTATTTTGTCTGACTGAACTTTGAAGCTATTTCAGACCGCCAGTCAGCCTTTTTCTCGCGGTCTTCCCACTCGATTATTCTTTCTATTTTGAAATGGCGTAAGTCATGGGGATTCTCAAAATATACAACACCGAACCGTCCCTGACCTATGTATGTGATTTTTTCGTTTTCATTTAAAGTTTCATCATCATTCAGCTTTTTTAGCACACAGTCAAAATGAACTGGCTGAAGCGTGTCTCTGTCGCACATTGCAGACGGCAAATCGTATATAGGTTCGCCACAATATGCACAATTTGGTGTATCCAGTCTTGGTGATTCAACAGGTGAATCTTTTAAATTTGACTTAAATGGTTTCTGTTCAGTATTTTTATGATTTTCACGTTTATTAAACCGGCTGTGTTCTTTTCCAGTATTTTTTTTACTCTGGTTAGAATGTCGTCCTGAAAATGACTTACCGTAATGATTTCCAGAATTATCTTGCGCCATAAAAACTTTGTCCTTGTGTCAGTTTCTTATCTATCACGAGATTATTGCTCAAAACCTGTGCAATACGCTGAATTGCACCGTCTATATAAGCCGGATCGTGTATTTTTGTCTGTAATTCTGCGACACGCGCTGAACGTTCTGCTTTTGCAGCAGCTTTTTTTGATACAGAACTCATAAGGTCTCCGAAAAAGCATTCTCTATGTGGTAAATCTCATCATACCCGGGCATATCAAGGGCAATCAAGTCAAAACGCACATAGCACTCATTATATTGTCGATGTTCTGCAAGGAAACATTTAGCCGTTTTAATTATTCTTTTTTGCTTCTGTTTTCCGACAGCCTGAGCAAGACTGAAAAAGTCACCATTAGGCCAGGTTTTAACTTCAACAAAAACAACGGTTTCGTCCTTGCAGACAATTATATCCACTTCGCCAAATCTTGAACGGTAATTCCGGACAAGAACTTCATATCCGGCGTGCGCTAAAAACTTTGCGGCACGCTCTTCACCATTATTTCCTATTTGTTTATTCGAGCTTTCCATGCAAATCTTTTGCATCTAAGGCACGCACAATAAAAAGCTTGCGCATATTCTCGAGCTTTAGAACAGGGCCCGTATTATTCTGAAATTTCTCGCCTTCTGCCGAAATAAGAATCCTTATATCAGGTCTTAAAGGTGATGAATCATTTCCCTGAACAACACGCCCGATTGAAGAATCGCTTAAAAGCACAAGTGAACCAATCGGGTAAACGCCCATACACTGAATGAAAGCGCGGACAACTTCCGGCGAAAAGTGCCGTCCGTTATCGCTTATCAAAATCTTCATTGCTTCGTAACCGAGCATAGAAGTGCGGTAAGCTTTTTCTGTAATCATAGCTTCAAAAGCGTCTGTTACCGCAAGAATCGCAGCACCGGTGCTTATTTCGTCTTGCTTCAGACCGCGCGGGTAGCCCTCGCCGTTCCAGTGTTCATGGTGCTGGCTTATCATGTCAGTAACTTCAGAAGGACAATGAAGCAGAGAACCGGCCATTCTTGCACCTTCAATTGTGTGCATTTTCAGTTTTGAAAATTCTTCTGGAATCAGCGATGCCTTCTTTTTGATAATCTCTTCAGGCATAATAAACATACCGATGTCATGAACAAGCGCACCTGTTACATAAAGCTTTATCTTTTTGGGTGAAATACCCATTTTCTTTGAAATGAGATATGTCAGAATAGCAGAATCAACTGCTGCCTGCGCGAAATCGTGTTTTTTGACTTCACCCATTAGCAGAAAACCTGTTACAAAGCTTGCATTCTTCTCAATCAGACTGTAGAGCTGCTCTGAAAGGCTCTCAACATACTGAACAATATCAGCCGAAGAGTCGGCGCGGATTGACTCAATAATCATGCCCATTGCAGAAATCAGCTCGCAATAGCTTATAAACAGCGGGTTCTCGTCAATCGGGCCGACATAAGTTTCTGACAAATCGTCATTATTATTATGTGGAACTGCAAATGCGCCAGAAGAAGTTGTTTCTTCTGTTTCAAGCTCTTCAAGCTCTTCAGGAGAGCCTAAAAGCTCGTCAAGGTCAATTGAGGCTTTCGGAAGCAGTTTTCCGTATGTAACCACATAAGGAATGTGCCAGCGCTGCAATGTTTCAAGATGAAATTTTCTTATCGGCTTTTTTTCTGCCAGAAACATGTGTTTTCCGTCATCAAAAAAAACTGGAGCTGAAAATTTCATACCAAGTTCAAGCAAATCACTGTTAATTTTGTTCATCACGCATCCTGAGCAGAAATGCAAAAATTCCTGCTATAACTTCGTATGTTTCCGGCGGAATATAATCACCGATTTCATACAACGAAAGAATTTCTGCCGTCAAATCTTCTTTAACTAAATATACAGAATTTTCTTCGGCTATTTCGATAATCCGCTCGGCGTAATCGCCCTTACCTTTAGCGACAATAAAAGGAGCTTCAGCCCCGTCCGGGTAAGAAAGCGCGACTGCAACTTTTTTGCTCATGCTTCCTCATCCACTCCTTTTATGAACAGCCCGCTGTCAACAAAGTATTCATCAAGAAGATTCTTGTCATAAACAATTTCAAGGCTGCGCCCCTCTGCAGCAAAAATGTTCTCAAGGATCTCCGTAAAACGTCCCACCTCGTTTTCTGAAACTTCGGGTTTGACAGCATAACGAATTTCAAATACCCTATGCATATTTTTCGGCGGAAAAAATTCAAAAATCAAGGATTTTTCATTATTTTTAGCATTTATATAAAACTTTTTAACAGAATGAATTGACTTATCCAAAAGCAGTCTGATATTGCCCTGCCACAATGTTTCATTCATTTCTTTTTCAAAAGGAAGCACAATCCAATGAGTGTTTTCGTTGCCAAGATGGTTGGATAATGTAAGCAGTCCTTTTTTGGCTTTTAAAACCGCTTCCGGATTCTGATAAAGCAAGTCTAAAAACGAGCCGGTTACAGTATTCAGCTGACCGTCTGAAATGTTTTTTGATTTCTTTTTTTTAGCTGAACCGTCAAAAAGAGAGAATATTTCATCAATAGCTTCATCGTCCGGCTCAATGCCTTTTGACTTAAGGAAAGCTGCAATTTCAGCCATTTTTGCCGCTTTCGAACCGAATTTCTTTGCTTTTTTCTGTAATGCCTGAAGCTCATCTTTTGTGAAATACGCTCCGTTCTCACGCATAAACTGAAGAAGTTTCAGGGAGGTTTCATCGGCGGCAAGCCCGAACGCCGAGCACATAGAAGCGTATACAATCTGTGTGTTGTCTGCAACCTGAAAAGCTTCTGATGTTTCAGCTTTTACCGGAATAAGATTAACGTTACCGTTTGCAATTTTCAGCTGCGCTTTGAAAGAATCGCCCTGCTTTAAGCCACCCGCAATTTTAGAATCAGCCTCAAATACATTTCCTGCAAACGAAACAAGCATTTTTCCGTCTGGTTTCTGCCCCAAAACCCTGACAAAAACAAAGCCGCCATCCTTCAAAGCAGTTGTTGAAGAAAGAGCGGCTTTATCTAAAGAAATGTGTGTTACTACGCGTGTAGAAATGTCTACCATTATGCAGCCTTTCTACACACACAAGAACAGCTGCTAAAATTAGTCAGCTTTTTTTGTGATAAGCTCTTTAATTTTTGCATCTTTACCGATTTTATCGCGGATGTAATAAAGCTTAGAGCGGCGTACTTTACCAGGACGTGCAACTTCAACTTTAGCAATGCGCGGTGAGTTGATCGGGAAAACACGTTCAACGCCTACACCGTAAGAGTTCTTGCGTACTGTGAAAGTCTTTGAAACGCCTGCACCTTTGAAGCAGATAACCAAGCCTTCATAAACCTGAATACGCTCTGTTTTACCTTCAATAATTTTGAAGTATACTTTTACAGTATCACCAACTTTGAAAGGTGCAATGTCATCTCTAGTTTGAGCAGCTTCGATAGTCTTAATTATGTCCATCTTTGTCTCCTGTTTCTTCTAGAATGCGCTTCTTGCGCTTCTTTTTTGGCTGAGCCACCGCAAAACCAGTCAGCTCGCCTATCATTAACTCAGCTTCTTTCGAAAGAGTTCCGGCCTGCCGTGCAGCCGCAATTAAATCCGGCCTTACTGCCAGCGTCTTTGCCAGTCTCTGTTTCAAGCGCCATTTACGGATATTCTCGTGATGGCCTGACAAAAGCACTTCGGGCACCTGCATGCCTTTATAGACTTCCGGCCGCGTATACTGCGGATATTCCAGAAGTCCGTCAGAATAACTTTCTTCGTCCAATGATTCACTTGAAATTACACCTTCTATAAGGCGGTATACTGTATCGATTACCACAAGAGCGGCAATCTCACCTGATGACATCACATAATCTCCGATAGAGATTTCGTCATCAACGCGTGAATCAATAATTCTTTGGTCGATACCTTCGTATCTTCCGCAGATTAAGACTAAATCAGTTTCCTGACTTAATTCCTGCGCAAGTTTCTGTGTAAGAGGCTTACCTGAAGGCGTCACATATACAACGCGCTTCTTCCAAGACTCTACAGAATCAAGGGCAGCTCCGAGGGTTTCCGGCAGCATAAGCATTCCAGCCCCACCCCCGTACGGGTTATCGTCACAAGTTTTATGTTTATCAAAAGCAAAATCTCTGATATTCACCAAGTCGTAGGCAATAATTCCCTTTTCTACAGCCTTAGCCATTATTGAACTTTCAAAAAAGGCTTTAGGTATTTCAGGGAACAAGGTCAGCACATGGAATTTCATAGACTACTCCAGAATCCAGAGGTGCATCAGCTGTGCGGTTTTGCGCTCAATGTCAATGCTTCCGATAAATTCATTTTTAAAAGGAATTAATCTGGTTTTCGCATTGTTTCCGCCATAACCGGCAAAGCTCTCGGACAAGGAAACCTCCAAAAGGTAACCGGCTCCGCCTTCCATTACGCTTGTAATCGTACCTATTTCAATAGGCGCAGTCTTCGCTGCACACCCGTCTTGCCCGCTATAAATTAGCGTGCATTGTTTTAGATCTTCGACATAGTACTCACCCTCTTTTAAAGGACAAGCCTTGTCACGCGGCACAACAATTTCCCAATTACGGTACTTTGCAGCATCTTCAGGACTGTTAATGCCTGCACATTTCATTAGCAGATTAGAAACACAACCTTCTACAGATTCAACAGCAAAAAGCTTTTCTGTATTTCCGTTCCGCAAAGTAACTTCTGTAAGCTGAGCGAAATGTTCGCTTTCACCTGAAGTACTTTCCACTTTGAACTTACCCGTTAAGCCGTGCGCTTGACGAATAATCCCTACAACAAACTGCTGATTTGATGTACCAGAGCGCTGCTCCATCAGTCAAGGATTTCCAGCGTGTAACGCTTTCCGGTTTTTCCGGCAGAAGCACTCAATACAGTCCGGAGCGCTTTTGCGATGCGGCCGTATTTTCCAATTACTTTACCGATATCAGCTTGTGCAACTCTAAGTTCAAGAACTGCACCCTTTTCACCTTCAACCTCGTTTACTGAGACAGCCCCGGGATCATCGACCAGTGATTTGGCTAAATATTCAATCAGGTCTTTTTCCACCCCTACACTCCTCGAAAATTAGATATGAAAGTTCTTTTTGTTGAAAATCTTGCGAACTGTGTCTGTCGGCTGTGCACCAACGCCAATCCAGTAGCGTGCTCTTTCTTCGTTAAAAGAAATCTGATTTTCTTCTTTTTCAATAGGATGATATACACCGATTTCTTCGATAGTAGTACCATCACGAGGTTTGCGAACGTCCTGAACTACGATGCGGTAGAACGGGCGGCCTTTTGTTCCAAACTTCTTAAGTCTGATTTTAACCACTTGGATACTCCCAAAATTTATTTTACCCTAAAAAGGTTCATTCTTTTTTATACAAAAAACAGCATAAAAAGTCAATATTTGCAGAAAAGCGCTACAGTGTATTAGTTTGAAAAGCATATAATACAATCTGGAGCAATGTGTACTATGCAATTTCGGCAGGTGAGATAGTTATTTTATCTGCCAGAGCAGAATAATTGTCCACCACCCAACTCTGAAGTTTTTCTTTGCTGAACTTTGTACCTTCAAAAATGGCAGAGTCCGGCTTGAGCAGAATTCCAGTTCCATGCCTGATTTCAGAATCATTTGTTTTTATAGTAAGCGCATGCTGTGGAACTCCGCGGACGTAATCCTGCTGATAGATTTTGCCGTTGCGCCAGACGGTAATCCGAAGAGACTCGCTCAGCGAATTAACAAGTTTAAGCTCATCAAAAGGAAGGTCTCCCATGCGGGAATATTCAACCCTGGTAATGGGCTTGCCTGAAAAAAAATTCTGCAGAACTTCTTCGTGAACTGAACCGCCGTCTTCCAGCTTAATTCCACGGCCATCATCAAAAACACTGATAGTGTTGCCGGTCAACAATTGCAGCTCAATCTTTGAACAAAATCCTGCCGACAGCTCTTCAAAAGAATTTCTTAGTATTGTGAAAATCATTTTGTGCATATCATCATTTAGACTCATTTTTGCATTCTCCTGTGAATTGGTTTTGCTGCTTGCAGGAATTCCAGCTTCCGGAACACTGTAATTCTGCAAATAGCTTTTTATAACCTTAGGAGAAGAACCAAAAAGCTTTTCGAACGATCTTGTAAACCCTTCGTGCGATTCAAAGGAATACTTCATGGCAACATCAATCACTTTCATACCGGCAAGCAAATCTTTTATGGAATACTCAAGCTTTCTGATCCGTACATAACCAGTAAGCGGTATGCCATAATCACTCATAAATTTTCTGCTGATGTAATAGGGACTGTAGCCCATGAAGTTTGAAAGTTCTTTTAAATCAAGCTTGTCCTCAATGTGAGCTTCGATATACTCGAACAGTGGGGTAAAATCATCCATTGCTTTCGCTCCTTCGCCTAAGTTTATGAGATGATTTTACCGGGAAAATGCAGGCGGTTCTTGATATTGTTTGTCATAAGCGCGGTCAGGTAAAAAACATACTCCATGAAAACATCCGCATGTTTAATGCTCAAACCGTTTCATCAGGATAATCCCAGAATTTACCTTTGTGGAAATTCTCGTTTCCCAGAGGTTTTGCCGTAAGCTTAAACATAACGCAGCCGTCGGGGCAGACAATAGTTTTTGTATACTTGCTGTCACCGCCAAGATTTTCAAGGTCGCCGCCGCTTCGTATTGCTTCCATTAAAGGATAAAGCATCATCATAGTTTTGGAGCAGATACCGTAACCGTTCTGATTCACAGGGCAGCCGTAAGTGCACTTGTATGTATCGCCGACTTCTTCACCATTACGGCAATAGCGCTCTGTACGGTCTCCATGTAAAAAGCCAGTTACTTCCACCGTGAACTCGTATTCTTCATCGTACCATTTTTTCATTGTTCAAACTCCTGCAAATTCTCTTTCGAATGAACGAACCCCGACGCAGAGCGTTCGGGGTATCGTTCGTTCTGCTAAGGAAT
>CADBUT010000162.1 GCA_902797925.1 uncultured Spirochaetaceae bacterium | reverse complement strand
TAAAAATTTTTTTGTACACCGACTCACTTTGTAGATAATCAGAGGGTTCTTAGGGGCGCGAAGCAAGCCCCTAAGCGGTGCCGGAAAAGGATGGGGTTGAAGGGGAAGGAAAAACCGTGCCTCCGAATTAAGGGTTTTGCCTTTCCCTTCCATTTATTTCTGCATATAGCAATGCCGGTAGGCTGTTGGTGCAAGGCCAGTGCAGCGCTTGAAGACTTTTGAAAAATGAAACTGATTCTCGAAGGCATAACGCTCGGCAATTTCGGCAACTGACAAATCTGTCGTAATAAGCTCGGCGGCGGCGGCTTCTGTTCTAAGGCGCATAAAATATTGATACGGCGTCATGTGCATTTCTTCTCGGAAAACACGGATAAAATGCTCGGCAGAAAGCCCAAGCTCATACGCCACATGCGTAA
Source organism: uncultured Spirochaetaceae bacterium (assembly GCA_902797925.1). GTDB lineage: Bacteria > Spirochaetota > Spirochaetia > Treponematales > Treponemataceae > UBA1240. The sequence continues at coordinate 13,551 of CADBUT010000162.1, read as the reverse complement.
TCGTTACAGACTTGTGCAGATTTGCCTTAAAATATTTCATGCCGTCGCTTACAATCGAAGAAGATTTTTTCTGTTCTGCCGCCGCAGTTTTTTCGCTTATTGAAACTGAATCTTCTGAATACCAGCGGAAAAGCAGGCTGCAAAGCAGATATTCTGCCGACTTTTCAAGCCCTTTCTGTTTTGCAGCAGAAAGCCGGAGCAGCTCGTCAAAAAGAAAACGGCTTGCTTCCGGCGCATAATGCTTGATGGTGCGGTGCTTCAAGATATTGGTCAATAAAAGATATATTTCTTTGTCTTCGTTTTCATCAAGCTCAAAAAGCACGGCATAATACGTCAGCGGGCGCGTAACCTGCTCCGGCACAATCGAATGAAATTCGTGCGGGCCTGCAAGAAAAAGCGCATTATTGTCTATGGAAATCCGCGCAGTATTTGCTAAAAAAGAGCCGTTTCCTTCAATAAAATAGTGAACTTCAAATTCATTATCGTTATGTGCATGATACCTGCCGTGCCATGCGAGTTTTTCACCGTGGGCAAGCCGGTATACAAAAACAGTGTCTATTATGCGCATATTCCTTCCAAATATCTGTGTTTATGTTAAAATTGCTTTTTCTTCTAGTCAAGACAATTATATCAATAATAGGCATATTTTATCAAAATTCAGTATTTGAAAAAAGCCCATAACCATCGTATGCTATTAGTATTTGGAGGAAATATGAAAACAGTAGCAGGAATTGATCTTGGAACACAGAGCATGAAAGTCGTAATTTACGACTATGAAAAAAAAGAAATTATCGAAAAAGCAAGCTGCCCGATGGATTTAATTTCGGAAGCAGACGGAACACGCGAGCAGAAAACCGAATGGTTTGACAAAGGGCTCGAAGTCTGTTTCAGCAAATTGAGCGCAGAAAACAAAAAAACAATCGAAGCTATCGGCGTTTCTGGGCAGCAGCACGGTTTTGTTCCGCTTGATAAAGACGGCAAAGCCTTGTACAACATCAAGCTTTGGTGCGACACAGCAACAACAAAACAGTGTGAATACATCACAAAAAAAGCAGGCGGAGACAAAAAAGTTGTAAGCCTTTTGGGCAATTTGATGCTTCCTGGCTTTACAGCCCCAAAAATCTTGTGGCTTAAAGACAACAAGCCGGATGCCTTTGCAAAACTTGCATATATCATGCTTCCACACGATTATCTTAACTGGAAGCTTACTGGAAAATACGTAATGGAATACGGCGATGCTTCTGGTACAGCATTGTTCGATTCTAAAAACAGAACATGGTCAAAGAAAATCTGCGACATCATAGATTCAAAACTTTTAGGGCTTCTGCCGGAATTAATTGAACCGAGCGCACCGGCCGGAAAAGTTTCAGCTGAAGCTGCAAAAGCTTACGGCATTCCTGAAGGAATCCCGGTTTCTGCTGGCGGCGGCGACAACATGATGGGCGCCGTAGGCACTGGCACAGTTGCAGACGGCTTCTTGACAATGTCTATGGGAACTTCCGGCACATTGTACGGATATTCAGACAAGCCGATTGCAGACCCTGCAAACGGTTTGAGCGGTTTCTGTTCAAGCACGGGCGGCTGGCTGCCGCTTTTGTGCACAATGAACTGCACAGTAGCAACAGAATTTGTCCGCGGTCTTTTTGAACTTGACGTCAAAGACTTAGACGGCGAAGCTGCAAAAGCTCCGTGCGGTTCAGAAGGTGTTCTGGTTATTCCGTTCTTTAACGGCGAAAGAACACCGAACCTGCCGAACGGCCGCGCAAGCATCACCGGGCTTACATCAGCAAACACAAACAGAGCAAACATTGCGCGCGCTTCTCTTGAATCGGCAGTATTCGCAATGCGCGGCGGCCTTGACGCATTCCGCAAGCTCGGCTTCAAACCTAAAGAAATCCGCTTAATCGGCGGCGGCTCAAAATCGCCAATCTGGCGGCAGATTGCAGCTGATGTAATGAACCTGCCAATCCGCGTTCCGGCTTTGGATGAAGCGGCTGCATTGGGCGGCGCTGTTCAGGCATTGTGGTGCCTTAAAAACCAGAGCGGCAAATGCGACATCGCAGAGCTTTGCGCAGAGCACATCAAGCTTGACGAATCAAAGAACGCAGACCCGATTGCAGCAAATGTTGCCGCTTATGACAAAGCATACGCGGAATATACAAAAGTTGTCGATACACTTTCGCCGCTTTACAAGTAACGCGTACAGCAAAAATTGATCTGTATTTCGGCAAGCTGTCTGATTTATCTGAATCATCTTGCCGGTTTTTCAGATAACGGCCTGTCTTAAACCTTAGTTTTCAGACAGACCATTTTTCCTGTTCCTCCAATAAAAACAGGATCATTTTCCCCTTGTCCGGTCAGAACAGTTGTTTTGACCGGATTTCTTTTTTGTATTTAGCCGGGAAAACTTTTGATTTTTTAAGTTGAAGTTTTTTTCAATGCACATTAAGCTTTATAATGAAACGTTGAATAATTCATGCTTTGTGTCATTTAATTATCAGTTTCATAATTATCTGCTATGAATAAAATTGACCTAAAAAGACTTGTTCTTTTTTCGATAGTTATATTCCTCTCAAGCGTTGCAGTTTATTCGCTTTTTATGTCGCTTTCTTATGTTATGAAGCTTACAAAGCAAGTTCAATTGCAGACAGAAACGCCCGAATTTCATATTGCAATTTATCTGCCGGAAACTGCTCATTCATTTTTTAATTCAATGCTTGAAGGTGCTATGGATTTTTGCGGAGAGGAAAAAATAGCGCTTTCTGTACATGAGCTTGACGAAAATTCAAGCCAGCTTTTTGCCGCGCCTTATACAGGTGCAGACGGCATTGTCATTTATTCATTTTCTGATACAAAAGAAACCGCTGAAATTCTTGACAAAATTGCAGGTTCTTCTACCCCGCTCGTCTTGATAGACCACGCAATTCCGACAAACAAGCCGTACACGCACATCGGCGTAAACAATTTTGAGCTCGGCTGCTTTATAGGCGAATATCTTTTTGATGAACAGACCGCAATTTTTCCTCTTATTGTTTACAGCGAAAAATCGCCTGGAATGTATGCCGAGCGTGAATTGATTGAGATGGGCATAAAGTCAACGGCAAGCTACAAGCTTTTTGATTCTATCCTCTGCGCCGTTACAAGCCAGAACATGCTTGACGCAGAAGAGATTGTATCTTCAATTTTAAGCACAAGGTCAAGGACAAACACGATTATCTTTACAAACGAAGATGACACATTGGCTTATGCAAAAATGTTAGTAGAGCAAAACAAAGTTGGCACGCATAAGATAATCGGATTCGGTTCATCTGATGCAGTAAAAGAATATCTTGAAAAGGGCGTCCTTGATGCTTTAATTTCTGTAGATTCATATCAGCTTGGATACCAGGCTCTTCAGTCAGTTTTTGAAATATGCCAAAACGGAAATACCTCAAGTTATGTAAACACCGGCTTTGATTTCCTTAAGAAAAGCGAGGATACACAAAAATGAAAAAATCTTCGCTAAAAGTTCAGATGATTCTAAGTGCCGCCGTTCTCTGTGCAGTTGTTCTGCTTTCAAATATTTACATTCTGTTTATTTCAGAACAGATGCAGCAGATTACAAATGAAAGATTCTCAAAAGAGCGCGAGCTTCACTCTTTTCAGCAGGAATTACACGAGCTGCACGATACGGCACTGACTTATCTTTCAAGCCGGTCAAGCACGGCGCTTGCTACACTGCTCGTTCAGCAGCAGTCTATAAAGCAAAAAACACAGGTACTGCCGCCAAAACAGTTCAAGCAAAGCGACTTAAAAGAAAGAGAAATCTACAGCCTTGTCATGCATTATTCCGAAGTAGCAGAAGAAGCCATTGACGCAAAACGTGGAAGAAATATAGCCAAATACACAGCAAAATATGCAGAAATGAACCAGCTTCTCTCATGCATAGACAGCGAAATCAACGCGGTGAGTCTTGAGCGTTTCAGAAACCAGATTGCAAGCTACGAGATTTTTATTGATGAATCCAGAAAAATGAATCTCTGGGGCCTTCTGTTTGTGCTTGTAATTACGGTTCTTGCCTTGATGAGTATATGGATTGCTACAGGCAAAATCTTGAAGCCGCTGAATGTGCTTGTTGAGAATTCGCTTGAAATTGCGAACGGCAACTTTAATTCGCCTGATATTCCGGAAGGCGTGTGGTACGAGATAAATGAGCTAATTTCGGGCTTTAACCGCATGAAGACTGACTTATCGACATATATTCAGGAAATTGAATGGAAGCGCGGCGTTGAAAAAGAATTCATGAAAGAAAGGCTGAACAACATGAAGATGCAGCAGCTTATGAAGCGCATGGAACTTTACACAATGCAGGCGCAAATGAATCCGCATTTTCTGTTCAATACGCTTAATACTGGCGTACAGCTTGCAATTCTTGAAGGCGCGGACAACACCGCCGAGTACATGACGCTGCTTGCAAAACTTTTCAGACATGATGTAAGCCAGAAAAATGTGATTGTTCCGTTAAGACACGAAGCTGACGGCATCGAAGTTTACTGCGCAATTTTGCGTATAAGATTTCCAAAGACTCTTACGCTGAACATAAACATTCCTGAAAATCTTAAGGACGAATGTCTTGTTCCTGTTTCCATTCTGCAGCCGCTTGTTGAAAATTCTATAGTTCACGGTTTTAACGAAAGCAAGGGCTACGGCACTGTTAGTGTTACTGCCGAAAAAGAAGGTAATATTCTCAGGCTTTGCGTTGAGGACGACGGCTGCGGCATAAAAGAAGAGACCAGACAAAAACTTCTTGAAAAAGCTAACCTTGAGTCAACTTCATCAAAAATTATGGGCTTAGAAAACGTCATTCAAAGGCTTTATTTCTTCTATCCCAATAATACGGAAATCATAAAAATTGATTCGGAACTGCACAAAGGTACAAAAATAACAATCACTCTGAACACACAGGAGGAACCATGTATTCAGTTTTAATAGTAGATGATGAAGAGCCGGTTCTTGAGAGCTACACTTACATGATTGAACATGGTGCACCGGATTTTACTGTTTGCGGAAAAGCACGCAGCGGTGAAGAAGCCATAGAAATGATGTTCAGACACAAACCGCAGGTTGTATTTATGGACATAGCCATGCCCGGCAAAGACGGTTTATCTGTTATTGAGAGTATGCACGAAACCTTTTCAGATACAATTTTTGTGCTTTCTACGGCATTTGAGCGTTTTGATCTTGCACAAAGAGCCGTTCCGCTCGGCGTTTTTGCATATCTTGTAAAGCCGGTAACTAAAAAGGTTTTCTTAAAAACACTTGAAGATATAAAAGAAGCCTTAAGCAAGCGCTCAAACTCCCAGGAGACCTTGCAACAAAAGAAGCAAGTCTTTTTGACAGAAACTCTGCACAGAGAATTTTCAAACGAAGAATGGCTTGAGGCAAAGACACTTTTTGATTTTGATCAGGACAAATTCTGCGTTGCGCTTGTCCAGGGCACAAAAGAACAGCAGAAACAGCTTTTAAAGCGTCTTTCTTTCAAGCATCAGATTTTTGAATCAAACTATCTTTCGTTTTTGCAGATGCTTGTTCCGTTAAGCTCAAACCAGTTTGACAGGCTGCAGAATGATATGAAATCAATCTGTTCTGAAATTGACAGCACAAACAGTATAATCTATGGTTTAGGTTCGCCTTATCCTGGAAATCAGCTGTTTAAGTCTGCGGAAGAAGCTTTCGGAAAAATCAAAAATCAGAAGAAATCTTCTTTTAAGAATGAACAATATCTGATAAAGGAATTTCTTCAAAGCTTTGATTCAAGGCAGGCAAAATCAACACCGGAATCAGCTTATGAAGCTTTGGTTCAGCACATTTTTGCAGGCGAAAACCTCAATAAAGCAAAATTCTCACTTTGTGGAATTTTCATGATTTTGCAGGAAAAGCTTTTTTCGCTTTACTCGGGCGATTCTGCTGACAACCAGCCGTTCTGGATACCAGACGAATTTGTTTCATTAAGCACAAAGGAAGAATGCATCAGCTGGGGAAGAAATGCGATGAATCTTTTTGAATCTGAATTCAAAAAACAGGAGAAAAACCAGCTGCCCAAAACTTTGGAAAAAGCACTCGAATACATTGACAGCCGCTTTAATGAAGCTTTATCACTTGCAGACGTTGCCTCAATTTGCGCCGTTTCTGAAACACATTTGAGTCATCTTTTCAGCGAGCATCTCAACACGGGCTTTTCTTCTTATATAGCCGAAAAGCGTATTTCAAAGGCGAAAGAGCTGCTTTTAACGCAGATGAGCATAAAAGAAGTAAGCGCAGAAACAGGCTTCCAGGACCAGAACTACTTTACAAGACTTTTCCGGAAAATCACTGGCTTTACACCGTCAGAATTTAGGGCTAATTCAGAAAATGCCATTCACAAAGGAATAGACTTATGAAATTTGCAAAGTTTTTAAGAATAGCGGCTGCAACAATTCTTGTAATTTTTTCGCTTTCATTTTTCAGCTGCTCAAAAACAAAAATACAGCAAAGTATTCCATTTTCTATAAATACTGAAAAATCAGCCAATAGGAACAGGAAAAACAAGACAAAGCCCAGAATCGGATTTTCTATTGCTTCTGACACATTCATCCTTGAGCGCTGGAACAAAGATATTAAGATTTTCTCAAGCGAAATCGCCGCTTTAGGCGGTGAAGTACTTTTTCAGCTCTCCGCCGGCGGAACTGAAGCGCAGATAACACAGATTGAGTACCTGCTTTCAAAAGATATCGATGCACTTGTCGTTATTCCGAATGACAGTGACCTGCTTTCCGGCGTAATTCAACAGGTTACTGAAAAGCAGATTCCTGTAATTGCCTATGACCGCCCGATAAACGGAGTGCCTATTGATGCGTATGTGTCTTTTGACAACAAATCTGTCGGTATGCTTATGGCGAAGTCATTGGTTGCAGCATGTCCGCAAGGCAATTATCTGATTATCAACGGATCAAGGCGGGACAGCAACTCTTATGAAGTAAACCGCGGCATTATCAGCGTGCTTGACCCTTTTGTAACCGGGGGAAAAATCGAAATAAAAAGGCAGATTTGGCTTGAGGAGTGGAGTTTCGACGAAGCCTTAAAAAAGGCTGGCGAAGTTTTTGCTACATCAACAGACTTTGACGCAATTACATGCGGTAACGATCAGATTGCAGAGGCTGTTCTTCAGCTTTTGGCAGAGCGCCGCCTGGCTGGAAAAATCCTCGTTACAGGTCAGGACGCGGACTTGTCAGCATGCCAGCACATAGCAGAAGGCACCCAATTTATGACAGTGTACAAGCCCATAAAATCGCTTGCAACAAGAGCTGCAAATGTTACAATGTCATTGATTAAAGGCACGCCTGAAACGCCTGATGATTATTTTCCTAATAAAAGCGGCAAGCTTGTTCCATTTTATTGCGAACAGCCCTACGCCATAACGAAAGAAAATCTTGAAGAAACTGTAATCAAAGACCATTTTCACACAGCTCAGGACATTTACAGAAACCTGAATAAATAGAAGCAAATAAGTACAGCTTTTCAGCCTAAATCTGGCTTGTGGTGTAGACGGTGATTTTTTCTTCTTTGCCGCGTACCGAAAATGAACCAACCGGCTGTGCATACTTTTCTGAGCCGTTTAGCATATCTTTAGTGAAGCCCGAAAACAAAAGCGGCACGCCGGTAGACTTACATGCGTTCTTGACGCGCTGGGCAAAGGTCACAGTCTCACCGGCAAGAGTAAAGACAGGTCTACCGTTAATGTGCAGGCTGCCTACAGCAATTGTTCCGCAATGTATGCCGATGTCTATTTCAATTTCCGGCAGTTTGTTCTCAGCAAGCAGCTTGTTCAATTCATCGATTGATTCAAGCATCTTTACGGCAGCCTGCAGCGCCTGCTCTGCGCCGTTGTTCCGTCTTGGGCCTACGCTGAACATAAATGCCGCGCATAATGTTTCGTTATTTGCGGCAATTTTTCCATTATGGCTTCTTACAATTGCTCCCATTGTGCGGTGAAACATCGAAAGCACTTTGAAAATCTGCTCTGCCTCAAGCCCTTCTGTTTCAGCCGTAAAATTCTTGATTTCACATGAAAGCACGGCCGCCTCTGTTTCAGTTCCGCTTCTTGCATCAGAAGTATTGTCTGTGAAAAGAACTTCGTCACCTGAAGCAAATTCTGCGTCCACAAGCAGGTTTCTTACGCTGGACACAATGTATGCGCCCACCAAACCTGAAAAAATTGCTGATAAAATGGCTGCTGCCTGATAAGTTATAACAACCGTATTTGCATCTGAAATTCCCGAAAGAGAAGTCGAGAATTTTGTGTTCGGGTCCAAATATGTAAAAACCAGCAAACCCGCCTGAATTAATCCTGCTGAAAGCCCAATTACAAAAACCATTGACGGTCTTAGCGAGAACAGCTGGACTATCAAAATCAAAAGCCAGATAAACGGATACATTGTCTTTGTAAGTGCGGCAGGCGGCAAAGGCTTTTCCGCAAGAAAAAAGTACCAGAACAATGGAAGTGCCGCTAAAATCAGTACATCTAAAATTAAACCGAAAATACCGGCACCTTTTGGGTTTCTTGACTTGTGCACATTGAATATCATTATCAGTGACACAAGAATGACAAACGACATTGTGCCGCAAATTTCATATATTAAGTTTTGCGATAATGAAGAGTAATAAACTACAACACCAATTGCAAGAAGCAGGAATACCCTTGCAAAGGTTGCGGCGTACAAACCATGTATTTCTTTTTGTCTTAACAAGTTATCAGCTGGCAGAGACATATTTATCCGATAAATATAATTGTTTTATAGTAAAATTTCTTAAACTTATTATCGGAAAAAACTTATGCGGACAAAAAGCATTTTTAGCAGAATAATACCAACCGCTGCTATTTTAACAATGCTTCAACTATTGTTTTTGCGGCTTTCATGTCTATTCCCGGAACTGCTTTAAGTTTAGGCATGATGTTTTTCAAAACTCTTTCTTCCGGTGCAAGCTCATCTAAGATTTTCTGAATTTCAGCTTTTGTGGCTTCAGGCGAAAGTGTTTCCGGTACAAATTCTTTAAGAACAGCAAGCTGCGCTTCAAGTTCTGCTGTGTCTGCGCCGCCCTTCTTGTATTCTGCTACAGTGGCTTCAGTCTGGTCATACATCTTTTTTGCAGCCTGCGCTATATCGGCTTCAGTTTCTTCGCGGTTAAGCTCGCGGATATTCTTTTGAACAGCGTCAATCAGCATTCCAAGTACAGATGCTCTTACCGGATTCGTTTTTCTAATCATCATTCTTTCTTTGAACATTTCTTTTGTGGTCATTTTCAAACTCCTGTTTCTATATTTCTAATATACTTAATTTTTTGCTTAGGTCAAGAATATGAATGAAAATTACCATTCAACACAAAAAAAGCCGGAAACTTATCGTCAAGATTATTCAGTTTCCGGCTTAAAAGAAAATGGAGAAATGTTTTTCAATTGGACATACAATGTCTTAGAAAGCACTGAAAAGTTTTCAGCACTTTCTAAGACAGAGCGGATAGCGCTCTGCCTTAAAAATTACTTAGAACGTTTGTAAATATCGTTGTTGAGCTTTACAAAATCAGCGGCGTGCAAGTTATCGCAGCTCTTTACATATTCGTTCCAGTCTTTTTCAATATCTTTCTGACCTGTAGCAAATTTCAATGTCCATGCATTGATATTGTCTGTCAAAGGTGTTGACCAAAGCTTAAGCTGTTCGCGTTCATCTTCATCAGCAGGAATTGATGGATTTACTGGGCGTACTTCACGATATTTTGCAAGGCGTGCATAAAAATCCTGGTGAGTCGGTGAAAGGTTGTCGCTCATTTCAGCCAAAGTATGACCATACCAGAAGTTACCGCCTGCATAGCCCCACTTAAGACGGATGTCAACGTCATCTTCTGAACCGCCAATGCCAAGACCGCCGCATTTGAAGCCCGGAAGAAGCTTCTTAACTTTCAAGCCAGTTGTTTCATCTGTTACATACTGGAATGTTTCACCTTCAACGCCCCACTTGTAAAGAACATAAGCTTCAGGAGAATACCAGAGCCAGTCTACGAAGCGCATCATTTTGATGAAATCAGCTTCACCGAGTTCATCAAGCGCTCTTTTTGCAATCATTACACCGTTTTCAAGACGTGTATTGTCAGCAGAATATCTGTTCAAAGCAACAGGTGTCATTGCAAGATAAACCTTGTAGTTACCTTTGCCTACGCCTGTATCAAGACCGGCAGTCTGAGTTGCATACATACCGCGGTTTGTGCTGATAATAGCTGTCTTTCCGTTATAGAATCTGTTCTGAGCTGTATTATCATCCTGTGTAAATGTTTCAGGATCAAGAATTCCGCCCTTTACAAATTTGTTGAGCGTTGAAACGAATTTCTTGTAATTTTCTGTCGTTGAAGCAAGATACCATTCATCTTTCTTGAAATCAAAAGCAAGACCGCCGGATGCGCCTTCAATTGCCCAACCAGAAGGAACACCATAAGAAGTTCCCATAAGCTTAAGAAGGTTACCGCCTGTTCCATGACCTGATGTTGCACCACACCACAAGTCTGACCATACATAGTCCTTTTCAGTAATAATGCCTTTCTGAACCATATAAGCCTTGACTTTTACCAAAGCATCATAAAGATCATCCCAAGTCCAATCTTTTTCAAGTTTTGCAATGTCAATACCGGCACCTTCAAAAAGGTCTTCGCGCAGCAAGATTGTATAATCCTGCATAGGTGCTTCGAGCATACCAGGCAGACGGTAGAATTTTCCGTCGGCTTTTACGATTGTATCAACATCTTTCTTCATGTTGTACTTGTTGTAGAATGATGTAAAGTTCGGCATGTATTTTGTATAGTCTGAAACTGCTACAACTGCACCGCCGTCAACAAAAGCATTTTCATCGTAAACTTTTGGAACAATATAAGCTGACTGACCGGCATTGATTGCAAGGCCTATCTTGTTTGTATAATCGCCTGAATCATAAGAAATGATATCAAGCTTTACATTCGTCAATTCTTCAATTTTCTTGAAAATACCTTCCGTCTTCCATGTCTCGGCCATCGGATACCAGGAAGCATCGCTGAAGAACATAGTATAAGTCACTGGTTCATCTGAATGGAACGTAACGCCTTCGCCAAACGTATAACCTTTAGCTTCAGCTGCATTTTCAACCTTCGCGGTTCCTTTCTTGCCGCAGCTTGTTACTAACACAGAAAGTGCAAGCAATGCTGCCAATACAAGCGTAAACTTTTTCATAGAGATTCCTCCTACAAAATCTCAAGAACGCGCTTGTTAAGCACATTCTAAAATTCGAAATGAAAGATTTGTTTCTCCCAAACAGCAACTTCATTCCGTTTATTTAATACAGCATTTTGCTGCATATAAACCAATTTTCTGAATTTATTCTTTAACGCCGCCGAGCATCATGCCCTGAACGTAATATTTCTGAACAAACGGATAAACACAAATAATCGGCAGTGCCATCAGAAGCATGCAGCAAGACTTTATGTTTGTTGCAATCTGCATTGATTCTGCTGTAACTTCGCCTGGGTCAGCTGAAGTGGAAGCTCCGATTATGATTGTCCTTAAATAATAGGCAACCGGCCATTTTGGGCGTGAATCCAAGTAAAGATAAGCATTGAACCAGTTGTTCCAATATGCAACGGCATAAAACAAAATCATTGTTGCCAAAATCGGTGTTGAAAGCGGCAGAACAATCTTAAAGAATATTCCGATCTTTGAAAGCCCGTCTATTTCTCCGGCTTCTTCAAGTTCTTTAGGTGAATTCGCAAAGAATGATTTCATCAGCAGAACATAGTATGTTGAAATCATTCCAGGCAGAATGAAAGCAGCAATAGTATCACGAAGTCCGAGCTTCAACATAAGAACATAATTAGGAATCAGACCGCCGCCAAAATACATCGTAAAAATGACAAACGGTGTCAGAAATTTATTCAGTTTTAGCTGAGGCTTTGACAAAGGGTAGGCAAGGCATGCACTGAAAAATATTGATAATGCAGTTCCAATTATTGAATAAATGATGGTATTGCCATAGAATTTCAGGAATTCACCTTGCTTGATAACTGAAATATATGTAGTTAAATTGAAATCTACTGGAATTATCGATACTTTTCCCTGAATTATTGCCTGTTCAGAAGAAAATGATTGCGCGACCAAATACAAAAACGGATAAAGTGTTGCAATACAGATTAATACCATCAAAACATTATTGAAAATCTGAAACATCTGATATCTTGATGTCTCGAGATGATGTTTTTTCATTACACTTTTTCTAGTTTCTACTGCTCTCATTTCAATCTCCAATTACCACAATGCGCTGTCTGTCAATTTCTTAGATGTAAAATTTGCTATGGTCAATAAAATAAGGTTTATCAAGCCTTCAAATAAGTTTACAGCCGTTGCATAACTATAATTGCCTGAACCGAGACCTAATCTGAAAACATATGTCGATATAATATCTGCTGATTCATAAATCATTGGATTATAAAGCAAGAAAACTTTTTCAAAAGCTGCTCCAGAACCGACTAATCCACCTATATCAAGAATCAATAAAGTTGTGATAGTCGGTAAAATAGAAGGCAATGTAACATGCATAACTCTCTGAAAATGATTAGCACCGTCAACTTCCGCTGCTTCGTACAATGACGGGTTTATACCTGCCATAGCAGCCAAATAAAGGATTGTACCCCATCCAAGAGATTGCCATATTCCTGATACTACAAAGATCGTAGTGAACCATTCAGGCAATGCAATAAAAGTGATAGCTTCTCCACCGAAATATTCGATAATCTTATTAATTGGACCTGCAGTTGACAACAGTTCACGAATCATTCCAGTAACAATAACCATTGAGATAAAATGCGGAAGATATGAAACTGTCTGAACAACTTTTTTCCAATAAATATTTCTTATTTCATTAAGAAGCAATGCAAAAATCAGTGTCAACGGAAAGCGGAACAATAAATATGACAGATTTAAAAACAATGTATTCTTGAATGAGCGCCAGAAAGTTGAATCCCCGATGAACTGCTTGAAATATCTAAATCCGACCCATTTATCACCAAAAATGCTTGATCCAGCTCTATAGCGGCGGAATGCAATAATATTGCCTACCATCGGAATGTAACGGAAAATAATATAGTAAAGTATTGGCACAAGCATTAATAAATACAACTGCCAATATTGTGTAAAATGCCATTTCCAATCAGATTTTTTACTTATTTTATTTTCGTTTTTTGTTTTCATACTTTAAGTAATCTCCTCGCTAGCATACTTACATACTTATATACTTGCATACCAGTTATTAATATACTAAAATCCCTTTTGATTTGAGTATATAGGAAAATTTACCGATATCACATCATTTTTCTTTAAAAAGAGTTTCTTGATAAGTTTATAAAATTGCTTTTTATTGAAGTAAAAGACCTGTTTAAAATAAAAAAGCCTGGCAGCTACCTACTTCGCTCGAAGCTTCGTGCTGCGCACTCGCTGCGAATACCCGCCTACGCGGGAAAGTAGGG
>CADBUT010000161.1 GCA_902797925.1 uncultured Spirochaetaceae bacterium | reverse complement strand
TGATGGCAAAGACTGCGTTGAAGTTCTTGATGCCAGCTGGGCAGCACCTGGTACAAAGGTTGTTCTTGAAGGCGCAGATGTAAATGCAGCTAAGAAAGAACAGATTACAGGCGATGAGTTCTTTGCAGTTCAGATTGCAGCAAAAGACGGCGTAGTTCAGATTGCAGGAAAGAAGCTCCTCGCTGACGGAAAAGAGATTAAGACTGAAAAAGCATTAAACTCTGAAATCGGATAATTACAGGAGTTTCTAATGCTTTCTGTAAATGTAACAGCAGAACCCCAAAGCGGAGTTCTGCTTGAAAACACACATTTTCTTCAAAGCTCTTTTTGGGCAGAATTCAAATCGCACCACGGCTGGAAAAACTACCGTTTTTATATAGAGCTTGATGATTCGGCTTATTTCAAAAGCGGTGTTTATCCTGTTTCTTTGCTGGTACGTACATTCAAAAAGCTTTTTTCGCTTGCTTATGTACCGCTCGCGCCAGAATTTCTGCTAAAAAATGGTGATGTTCAATTTGAGCAGCTGAATGAACCAGAAGCGGTCAAAGAATATCTTGAAATTGTAAAAAAAAGTGCACAACTTATAAGAAATTTATTACAAGAAAAGATTATCTTTTTGCGCTTTGACCCGCCGCTCGCTTATGCAAACGATGGGAATCTTTCCGCAAAAGATTCTGATAAAGCTGAATTCGTAAAACTTTGCAGCACGGCACATCTCAAAAAAGCTGGTTCAGACATTCAGCCGCCGGACACTGTTTTGCTCAACCTTGAGCCAGACGAAGAAAAGCTTTTGGCGAATATGAAACCGAAATGGCGCTACAACGTCAGACTTGCAGAAAAGAAGGACGTAAAAATTGAACGCCATGCCGCTGACGGCATAGATGTTTTCTATAAGCTTTACGAAGAAACTTCAAAGCGCGACGGCATTGCGCTTCATGCAAAGTCTTATTATCATGACTTGTTTGAAACAGCTGAAAGAATGAAGAGCGCAGACAGCACAAGCCCGAAAATCACGATGTATGTTGCATCTTTTGAAGACGAACCGCTTGCAGCGATAATCACGCTCTTTTCTCCAAAAGAAGCTGTATATCTTTACGGCGCGTCATCAAACAGCCACAGAAACCTTATGCCGGCTTATCTTTTGCAATGGACGGCGATTCAAGACGCCAAAAACTACGGCTGCAAAACTTATGACTTTTACGGAATTCCGCCAACGGATGACGAGCACCACCCGATGTACGGGCTTTACCGTTTCAAGACAGGCTTTGGCGGCGCAGTTGTGCACCGCGCCGGCAGCGTAGACATCAGTTTTTCGCCTCTGTATGCTTTTTATGTGTTCGCTGAAAAGCTCAGGCTTATTTGGTTTAAGAAAATAAAGAAAATCTTTGTGAAAAAAGGCAAATGATTTTTCACTTTTAGGAATATTATGAATCTTGAAGCTTTTGTTCTCGGCTGCGGCGGAATGATGCCGCTGCCTTATAGACATTTGACATCTGTGCTTTTGCGCCGCGAAGGTGATTTATTTCTTTTTGACGGTGGCGAAGGCACGCAAGTATCGCTCCGCAGGCTCAACCTCAAATGGAAAAAAATAAACGCAATATTCGTTTCGCACACACACGCCGACCATGTTACAGGAATTCCGGGAATTCTTATGCTTTCGGCGCAGGTTGACCGCGACGAGCCGCTCTACATTTACGGTCCGCCAAAAATTGCAGAATACATCGAAACAAGCCGCAAAGTTCTCGATATGTACATAAACTATCCCATTGTAGTAAAAGAAATTACAGCTCCATGTGTTGTGCACGAGGGCGATGGCTTTTACATCCGCGCTTTTCCGCTTCAGCACACAAAGACTTGCGTAGGCTATACACTTGAAGAGCTTAACCGCCCGGGCGAATTCAACCCGGAAAAGGCGAGGGCGCTAAACGTTCCGGTCGGGCCTTTATGGTCAAAGCTTCAGTCTGGCGAATCTGTGCTTTCTGCCGACGGCAAAACCGTAACGCCTGAGCAGGTGATGGGTGCGCCGCGCTC
>CADBUT010000160.1 GCA_902797925.1 uncultured Spirochaetaceae bacterium | reverse complement strand
GCGGAACAAATCTAGACGTTATTGAAATTGACGGTGCTTCTAACACAAGCGTAAACGACGTCCGCCAGATAAAAGATGAGGTGCTTTTCCCACCGAACAGCTCACGCTATAAAATTTATATAATTGACGAAGTTCATATGCTCTCTACAAGCGCTTTTAATGCACTGCTTAAAACAATAGAAGAGCCGCCGCCTTATGTAATTTTCATTTTTGCAACGACTGAACTTCACAAAGTTCCGGCTACAATAAAAAGCCGCTGTCAGCAGTTCAACTTCAGGCTTGTTTCACCTGAAATTGTCAAAGGTCTGCTTGCAGATGCCGCCGCAGAAATGAACATAAAAGCTGATGACGAAGCGCTTTACTGGATTGCGCGCGAATCAACCGGTTCTGTACGCGATGCTTACACGCTTTTTGACCAGGTTGCAGCTTTTTCGGGCGACCACATAACATTTGAAAAAATCCGCGACAAACTTGGACTTACAGGTGTAGATAAGCTTAACGAGCTTTGCGAGCTTTTTATTGACGGCAACACCGGCACTGCACTCGAAAAGCTTGACGAAGTTTTGCAGTCAGGTGTTTCAATCGACCAGTTCGTCATTAATTTTTCAGATTATCTTAGAAGCCTTATATTAATTCAGAACGGCGTAAAAAAAGAGTCTTTAATCGGGCAGTCTGCCGCGCGCTTCTCACAGAAAGTTCTTGCAGCATGGGATTCAATCAAGCTCGAAAGGGCACTTTCGATGTTTCTTCAACTTTACCGCGATATACGCTATTCGCTTTCGCCGCGGTTTGAGCTTGAACTTGCGCTTTCCAGGCTTGCCTTTCTTGCAGGCTATGTTTCGCCAGTTGAAGTCAAGGCAGCAATTGATTCGGCAAGAAACCTTCTGTTAGCGGGCTCAAAAATGAACCCGCCGCAGACGCAGGGATTTAACCAAGGTGGCTCAGCCCCTTTATCCAGGAGCGGTTTCAGCGGACACAATACTGAAACCGCATTCACCCCGAACAGCATAAACCCGTTTGAGCAGATACGCCGCAACATTGCAGAATCACGTCCGCAGCCAAATCAGCCAGCACCGCAGATTGAGCAGCCGCCTGTATTCAGTACAACACATTCAGCACCACCGGCACAGCCTGCCGCACCGAAACCGCCTGCCATGCAGAGCAGTTTGCAGATAAACATGCAGGCGGCATCTGCTGTTTTTGATAACGCCGGAAGCGCTCTGCAAGAAAAGCATCAGAACACTTTCTCGAAACAGAACCAGCAGTTTCAAGCTGAAAAGCCGGCCGTGCAAAGCAGTTTTCAGCAGACTTATCCACAAGCTGACCAGCAGCCAGCATTTCAGGCAACAAAGCCTGAATTTGCGCAAAAGCCGCTGCAAGCGCCGGCTCCTCAATTTGTCCAGCAGACACAAGCCATGCAGAATTTCGGCACAGCAGCATCAGAAGCGTTTCAGCCAGAAGAAGACTATGGCAGCTACGATGATTCAGATGATTCATACGAAGAAAGTCCGCATCTAGAATCTGCGCTTCAAAGCTTTGATCCATCTGAAAACAGGCCGGCGGTTCCGGCACAGCCGGAGCAGGACGAATCAAGCACAGACAGTTTTCTTGACGATGCTATAAACCGCATTTCAAGCGAAAAGACTCTGATTGGAACGGCTCTGCTCAATGCTGTCAAATGGTCGTTTAATGGCGATAAAATCACATGCTTTATAGACAAACCGTTCTTGAAAAATCAGATTGAATCTGAAAAAAAATACATAAGCTCAATTTTTTCTGAGCTGAAGGGTTCGCCTGTGCTTTTCGACGTTGAATTTAAGACTCATGAAGATACAGAACAGCAGCAGAGTGAAAATATCCCGAATGAAGTCAACCTGCTCTGTCAGGTTTTTAAAGGAAAGCAGATTCCACAGTAACAGAAAACTAGGAGTATTTATGAATATAAATCCATTTGAATTATTAAAAAACGCACAGAATCTTCAGCAGCAGTTCGGCAAGGTGCAGGAAGACCTTAAGACATTGACCGCGACTGGCGCTTCTGGCGGCGGCATAGTAAAATTGACGGTAAACGGTCAGATGGAAATTACCTCGCTTGTAATAGACCCTGTAGCTGTTGACCCGCGCGACGTGCCGATGCTTCAGGATTTGATTATTGCCGCACATAGGGACGCTTTGGCTAAAATCAAAGAAGAAATCACTGAAAAGCTCGGCCCGATGGTCGGCGGTTTGAACATTCCGGGATTGAACGCATAAATGAACGCACTGGAAGAACTTACAGAATCTTTTTCGCGGCTGCCGGGCATCGGCAAAAAAAGCGCCGCACGCATAGCAGTTCATATTTTAAAGTCTGACGAAGCTTTCGCACAAAACCTTGCACAGCAGCTTTTAACGTTGCACGAGCGCATACACCCGTGCCCGATTTGCGGCGCATACACCGAAAAAGAAACTTGCGACATCTGCACAGACCCGCTGCGCGACAGAAGCCTTCTATGCGTTGTTGAGCAGCCGCAGGACGTGCAGACAATCGAAGCTTCGCGCGAATTTCATGGGCTTTTTCATGTGCTTGGCGGCGTAATTGCACCGCTTGAAGGCATAGGCCCGGAACAGCTTTCGTTCAATTCGCTTATTGAGCGCGTAAAAAGCGAGAACATTCAGGAAGTCATAATTGCCACAAACCCGACAGTTGAAGGCGACACAACGGCACTATACGCCCAGAAGCTGCTATCTGAGCTTCATGTGAACGTTTCGCGCCTTGCTTCGGGCTTGCCGGTCGGCGGCGACCTTGAATATGCCGACAAGCTGACGCTTCAAAGAAGCTTCCGCGGCCGCATTTCGCTCGGCAGTTAAAGACGCGCTCAAGCAGCCTGTAAAAAAGCCGATAGACTAGATATGAGCAAAATTACCCCAAAATGTCACTTTTGTACTGAATGTAAAGGCACAGGCTGTATTTCAGAATTACCCGGCACAGGCGGAATCCGCAAGAACATCAATTTTCAGCTTAATTGCAGTGACTGGGATATTTATCCAAGAAACGATGTTTCTGACGAAGAACTTTATAAACTAAACCCTCCGACAATAAGACTTGCCCCAATTACCGGCGGTTCTGAAAATGTAGGTTACGCTGTAGAAGAAGAATTCTACTATGACATTATAGAAGCATGCTGCAGAGCAAATATTGCATTGAGCATAGGTGACGGCTGCCCTGACGTAAAGCTTAAAAGCGGAATAGCTGCTGTTGAAAAAAACAAGGCAAAAGCAGCCGTCTTTATCAAGCCTTATGCGAACAAAAAAATCATCGAAAGGGCAGAGTGGGCTTCAGGCATTGCAGAAATAATCGGAATCGATATAGACGCATACAATATTCTTACAATGCGCAATCTTGTCAGTCTTGAAAAAAAGAATGCCGGACTTTTGAGTGAAATAAAGCAGTACGTCAACGGTGTTCTTAAAGTTCCGTTTGCACTAAAAGGAATTTTTACAACACAGGACATAGAGCTTGTAAAAGCAGTTAAGCCGGATATTGTTGCAATTTCTAACCATGGCGGAAGAGTAGACAACCGCACAGGCAGCACAATCGATTTTCTTGCAGAACAGCACAAGACATTGGAGCAGTATTGCGGCGAAATCTGGATTGACGGCGGTATAAGAAAAAAGCGTGATATTTTTGTTGCTTCTTATTTCGGCGCAAAGCAGGTTATGATTGCACGCCCGCTTATAAGCGCATTGTGCAAAAACGGCATCAACGGTGTAAAAGACTATATAGAAAAGACTTACAAATAACAGACTTCATTATTCCCGGCAGAGCTTAACAAAATAGTTTCAGGTTTCTTCTCTTTTTCTTTCCGGATCGGGCAACCATTTTCGGAAAATATACAAAATTTCTTTAAAACTTTTTCTCAAATTCAAAGCTTAAATCATTCTCACATCTTGCAAATTCTTCTATATGGAAGTAAATTGTATAAGAATATGTTAAACGTTCTATACTCGTCACTTCAATACAGTATTTTCTAACTCTATTTAGTTATTTTTTTAGGAGGATATATGTCCAGAAAAAAACAGTCGATGGACGGTAACCAGGCAGCAGCTCACGTAGCTTATGCATTTACTGAAGTTGCCGGCATCTACCCTATCACACCGTCTTCACCAATGGCCGACTTTGTTGACCAGTGGTCTGCAAACGGTCAGAAGAACATTTTCGGTACACAGACAAAAGTTATCGAAATGGAATCAGAAGCAGGCGCAGCCGGTACAGTACACGGTTCTCTCGCAGCCGGTGCATTGACAACAACATTCACCGCTTCGCAGGGTCTTCTTTTGATGATTCCTAACATGTACAAAATTGCCGGTGAACAGCTTCCTGGCGTTTTCCATGTTTCAGCACGTTGTGTTGCCAGCCAGTCTTTGAACATCTTCGGCGATCATTCTGACGTATATGCCTGCCGCCAGACAGGTTTTGCAATGCTCGCAGAATCTAACCCGCAGGAAGTTATGGATTTGGCTCCGGTTGCTCACCTTGCAGCAATTGAAGGCAAAGTTCCATTCCTCAACTTCTTCGACGGTTTCCGCACATCACATGAAATTCAGAAGATTGAAACTTGGGATTATGCAGACCTCAAGGAAATGTGCAACATGGATGCTGTTAAGGCTTTCCGTGACCATGCGCTTAATCCTAACCACCCGGCTATGCGCGGTTCACACGAAAACGGCGACGTTTTCTTCCAGCACCGCGAAGCTTGCAACAGCGTTTACATCGATTTGCCTGCTGTTGTTAAGAAATACATGGCAAAGATCAACGTTAAGCTCGGCACAAACTATGACTTGTTCAACTACTATGGTGCAAAAGATGCTGACCGCGTAATCGTTGCAATGGGTTCTTTCTGCGACGTAGCAGAAGAAGTTATCGACTACTTGAACGCAAAGGGCGAAAAAGTCGGCCTTATCAAGGTTCGCCTCTACCGCCCATGGGTTTCAGAAGCTTTCCTCGACAAGCTGCCAAAGACTTGCAAGAAGCTTGCTGTTCTTGACCGCACAAAGGAACCAGGTTCTCTTGGTGAGCCTCTTTTCCTCGATGTTGCTACAACATTGCGCGAAGCTGGCCTTTCAGACATCAAGCTTTGCGGCGGCCGCTACGGTCTCGGTTCAAAAGATACGCCACCTTCAAGCGTTTTCGCTGTTTATACAGAACTTGCAAAAGATTCACCAAAGGCACGTTTCACACTCGGCATTGTCGACGATGTTACAAACCTTTCATTGCCGGAAGTTAAGCCTGCACCAATTACTGCAGCAGCCGGCACAGTTGAATGCAAATTCTGGGGTATCGGCGGTGACGGTACTGTTGGTGCTAACAAAGACTCAACAAAAATCATCGGTGACCACACAGACAAGTTCATTCAGGCTTATTTCCAGTATGACTCAAAGAAGACTGGCGGTATCACAATCAGCCACCTTCGTTTCGGCGACAAACCGATTAAGAGCCCGTACTACATCAACCAGGCTGACTTCGTAGCATGCCACAACCAGTCTTATATCCTTAAAGGCTACAAGATGGTTCAGGATGTTAAGAAGGGCGGTACATTCCTTATCAACTGTCAGTGGGATGACAAGGAACTTGAAAAGAACCTTCCTGCAGAAGCAAAACGCTACATTGCAGAAAACAACATCACACTTTACACAATCGACGCTGTAGACATCGCAACAAAGATCGGTCTCGGCAAGCGCACTTCAACTGTTCTTCAGTCAGCATTCTTCAAACTTGCTAACGTTCTTCCAGCTGAAGAAGCTATCAAGTACATGAAGGAAAAGGTAACTGCTAAGTTCAGCAAGAAAGGCCAGGACGTTGTAGACATGAACCACAAGGCTATCGACCAGGGTGCAGGCGCACTCCACAAGGTTGAAGTTCCTGCTTCATGGAAAGACGCAAAAGACGATGGCAAGAAAGCTAAGCTTGAAGGCGAAGCAAAGACTGTAGCAATGGTTGAAAAGCTGATGAATCCGATTGCCCTTATGGACGGCGATTCACTTCCAGTTTCAGCTTTCAAAGATTGTGCAGACGGTCAGTTCGAACTTGGTGCTTCTGCATACGAAAAGCGCGGTACAGCGGTCAACGTTCCGAAATGGGATGCTGCAAAATGTATTCAGTGCAACAACTGTGCATTCGTTTGTTCACACGCAACAATCCGTCCTTACCTTCTTTCAGACGCAGAAATCAAGGCTGCTCCGGCAGGTCTTGTAGCTGTTGATACAAAGCCAAAGCCAGGCGCATACAAGTACACAATGTCTGTATCTCCTCTCGATTGTATGGGATGCGGCGAATGTGTTACTGTTTGTCCTACAAAGGCTATCGAAATGGTTCCACAGGAAAGCCGCCTCGAAGAGCAGCCAGTTTGGAACTACCTCGTTAAGAACGTTTCTAAGAAAGCAGATTCTGGCTACGCTGAAACAACAGTTAAGGGAAGCCAGTTCAACCAGCCGCTTCTTGAATTCTCAGGTTCATGCGCAGGTTGTGCAGAAACTTCTTATGCACGTCTTATCACACAGCTTTTCGGCGAAAACATGTTCATCTCAAACGCAACAGGTTGTTCTTCAATCTGGGGCGGCCCTGCTGCAACATGTCCATATACAATCAACAAAGACTCAAAGAAAGGTCCGGCTTGGGCTAACTCATTGTTCGAAGACAACGCAGAACACGGTCTTGGTATGTACATGGGTCAGAAATACATCCGTGACAGCCTGATTGCTAAACTTGAAGAAATTGCAAAGGGCGACAAGGCTTCTGCATCTCTCAAAGACGCAATCGCTAAGTTCATGGAAACAAAAGACAGCACACTTGCTAACGTAGAGCCGACAAAAGTTCTTATTTCTGAACTTGAAAAGCTTAACTGCGACTGCAAGAACGAGATTCTTGAAAAGAAAGACTACCTCAACAAAAAATCTGTATGGATTATGGGTGGTGACGGTTGGGCCTACGACATCGGTTACGGCGGACTCGACCACGTTCTCGCTTCTGGCGAAAACGTAAACGTCATGGTATTCGATACAGAAATGTACTCAAATACAGGTGGACAGGCATCTAAGGCTTCTAACATCGGTGAAGTTTGTCAGTTTGCAGCTGCCGGTAAGGAAGTTAACAAGAAGAGCCTTGCTGAAATTGCTATGAGCTATGGTTACGTTTACGTAGCACAGATTGCTCTTGGTGCAAACCCTGCACAGGCACTTAAAGCTATTCAGGAAGCAGAAGCTTACAACGGTCCTTCTCTCATCATCGGTTACGCACCATGTGAATTGCACGGTGTTAAGGGCGGTATGAACCACTGCCAGGACGAGATGAAAGCAGCTGTTGCAGCCGGTTACTGGAACTTGTTCAGCTTCAACCCGGCATTGAAGGCAGAAGGCAAGAACCCATTCACATTGACTTCTAAGCCAGGCGACGGTTCTTACCAGGCATTCCTTGCTAACGAAACACGTTATTCTTCACTTACACGCAAGTTCCCGGAACGTGCAGAAGTTCTCTTCAAGAGAAACGAAGAAACTGCAAAAGCACGCTACGATCACTTGCTTAAGCTTGTTGAACTCTACAAATAAGCTGCTTAGGGCGTAAAACCCTACGGTAACTTAGAGACCGCTGGCGTAAAAATACGTCAGCGGTCTTTTTTATGCTCATTGCGGTATTCACTTGGAGAGATGCCCTGGGCTTTGTGGAATGCTTTTGAAAAATAAAGGCTGTTGTCAAATCCTAGAGAATTTGCGATGGCATTCATTGAAAAAGACGTATCTGACAGCATATGGCACGCCTGTTTTATGCGGTACTCAGTCAGATATTCTTTTGGTGATTTTCCCATTACAGACTGAAAACAGCGGAAAAGCTGACTCCGGCTTACACCGATATAGGACGCCACATCCTCAATACTGATTGGATCTGAATAGTTTTCCACAATATATTCAACAGCATGCTTTACGTACAGTTGAGCAACAGAATGCATTGTTTCTGTTGCCGCATCGTTTACAAACAGTGCCAGCAGTTCGTAAAGACGTCCTGTCATCTGAATCGTGCTGGTAAATCCGTTTCCTTTTGCATTGTAGATGCTTCGTATAAGCTCTTCAATCTGCATACCGTGCGGCTCTTTCCGTATATACGGTGCATCCGGTGTAAAGTCTGTCGAGCTGAGAATCAAACCGGCATCAGGGCCGTTAAAGCCGACCCATGCATATTCCCAGGGATTATGTCTATCTGCTGCATACGATATTTCACGGTGCGGATAAACAATGAAACAGTCGCCGGCATAAAGGCTGTACTCTTTGTCGCCGGAAATATAAGTACCGCTGCCTGAAATTATGTATTGAATAAGATAATGATTCCGGATGCCCGGTCCCCACTGATATCGCGGCTCACATTTCTGATATCCGACATTATAGACAGAAAGAGACATCAGCTCTTTGCCGGCGGTTTTATAAGATGATTTTACCGGCTCGGCAATGCTTGACGCCTGACTTGAAACAATAAAATCAAGCTGAATAAGTGTTTTTCCGCTTGAAAGAGAGATTTCGCTCCGGCTGAACAGGTCGTATGAATTGTCTGTAAGCCGTGAAGCAAGCTCATCCTCTGTAATTCCAAGACGGTTGCCGGCATGAAAGCTGCAGCACACAAACTGAGGCTTTACCCGGTGCAACAGATTAATGAAAAAATCATATCCCATCTTCTCAAGCAGCAGATTCGTTATCAGAAGGTCATACTGTGAAAGAGAGGGGATATAAACCGCCTGTTTATTGATATCGATTATGCGCGCCGTTTCATACTTGCCCTTTGGAATCATCTCATTAATATCATCATCTATATCTGTTCCAAGAATCATCACACTCGAAGCAGGGTACCGTTTTAACTGAGACTTTAAAATGTCTAAGAGCAGTTCCGTATCTTTTGTTAAGCCCATATTCTCTACCTTACAGCTTTGTTTCTTCCCCAGTATATACAAATTGTGCGAAAATGCAACATTTTTACATATAGATTAAACATAAGAAAATGTACAGTTATGCCTGCCGGTATTATGATGAAAATATAAGGAGATTAATATGACAATTTTGGTGACCGGCGGTGCCGGATTTATCGGCAGCCATACTGTAGTTGAGCTTCAGAATTCAGGCTATGACGTTGTAGTTCTTGATAACCTGATTAATTCAAACAAAAAATCCCTCGAGAGAGTACAGAAGATAACCGGAAAACCGGTTAAGTTTTATAAGGCGGATATTCTTGACCGCGACGCTCTTAATAAGATTTTCGATGCAGAAAAAATTGATTCTGTAATTCATTTTGCAGGTCTTAAGGCTGTCGGAGAATCTGTTGCAAAGCCATGGGAATATTACGAAAACAATATTGCCGGAACACTTACTCTGGTTGACGTCATGAGAAAGCACAATGTCAAAAACATTATATTCTCTTCTTCAGCTACAGTTTACGGCGACCCGGCTTTTATTCCGATTACGGAAGAATGCCCGAAAGGACAGTGTACAAACCCGTACGGCTGGACAAAATCAATGCTGGAACAAATTCTTTCTGACATTCAGAAGGCTGATCCTGAATGGAACGTCATTCTGCTGCGCTACTTCAATCCGATCGGCGCACATAAATCAGGAACAATCGGCGAAAATCCGAACGGAATTCCTAACAACCTTATGCCGTACGTAACACAAGTTGCGGTCGGAAAACTTAAGGAACTTGGAATATTCGGTAATGATTATGATACACATGACGGAACAGGTGTCCGCGATTATATCCATGTCGTAGACCTTGCAATCGGTCATGTTAAGGCGCTTAAAAAGATTGAAGAAAAAGCCGGTCTGTGCATTTACAATCTTGGAACAGGACAGGGCTACTCTGTTCTTGATATTGTGAAAAACTTTGAAGCCGCAACTGGCGTAAAAGTTCCGTATGTGATTAAACCACGCCGGTCAGGTGATATCGCCACATGCTATGCAGATCCTTCAAAGGCAGAACGCGAACTTGGATGGAAAGCAGAGCGCGGCATTAAAGAAATGTGCGAAGACAGCTGGCGCTGGCAGTCAAACAATCCTAATGGATATGATGACTAAAGGCAGTGCGAATTAGTGTAACGACTTAAAAGAAAGTGCAGTTCTATGTCATTACCGTGTTTTATGCGGTAATGACATTTTTTTATTTGTTTTTCGATATTGACCGGCGCTTTATTTGTCTTTAAGCTTGTTTTATGAACGGAAAACAATGGGAAATATTCAGCAGCTTCAGACAAAGCTTTAAGGCACAGATTGACGCATGGCAGTCTGAGCTTGAAAAAGCGGAAGCTTTCAGCCTGTTGATGAAACTTCAGAAAAAGTCGCAGGCTGCCGGCCATACGCCGGAATTTCCTGTTGAAACACCGATAGTTTATAACACCGCGCTTGATAAAATCACCCAAGAAGACCAGATAAAGCTTATAGCCGTCGGCGACAACCCCGGCAAGAACGAGCAGCTTGCAGCGAACCGCGCATATCTTGTAGGGCAGGCCGGCAAGCTTGGTGTAAAATTCTTCAGCGATTCGCCTGAACTCGGCATTGATTTCAGAAAAAATGTGATTATCTTGAATAAAACGCCCCTTCACAGCCCAAAAACCAAAGATTTGGCATATATCATCAGTGAAGCAAAAAAGTCGCAGCAGGGCGGCGTTATTTGCCGCGTTTTGCGCGAAAGCCAGATTTGGATGGCACAAAAAACAGCTGAACTTCATCAATCTTTATTTGAAGCAGCTCAAACTGAAGACGAAAAGCCGCAATTATGGCTTATCGGCTACGGTGAACTGAAAAAAGCCGGCGTTTTTGAAGCTTATAAGCAGAGATTATGCGAAAAATATGCTGAATTCTGCGCCAACAACGGCAGTGCAAGCACCAGCGATAGCGGCAAAAGCCGCCGCGCAGACAGCTTTCTCGTGTTCCAGCATTTTTCGATGAACAGGTTTTCGATAGACTTAAAGCAGTTTCAAGCTGAAAACCAAAGATTGTCTTTAAAAAGCGCGCTCGCCGCTTTAGGCAAAAAACACCGCAAAGAGATTTTCGGCTTTTGAAAGATTGCCGGGTCACGCCCGGCAATGACAGCTCACTTGCGCTTTCTTGCAGAGACTTTTGGGCATGCAACACGGCGGCGCGCTTTACGTGGCTTGCGCGGCTCTACAAGTGTATAATCGCGCTCCATAAGCGCGGCGCACAGCTCTTTGAGCAAAATTTCGGCCGGCAGATGCTCTAAAAGGCACTTTCTTATGTATTCCTTGCTTTTTTCTTTATACAGCGGAAATTTGTTGCGCGCCAAGATGTGCACAAGCTCGGTTTTCCACAGCAGGCTCAAAGCTGCTTTTATGTCGAAATTCGGATTACGGAGCGGCTTTCTGAGCAGATAATAATCGTCTTTGCCGTCAGCAACCTCAACAGTGATAATGCCCCAATATTCCGGCACATGCTCTGCAATGTGCGCCGCATGGCGCGTGCCGACAACAACATAATTCTTATAGAAAAACTTGTCGTAGTCTTTAATCTGCCTTTCAAGCCTTGCGTATGTGTCT
>CADBUT010000159.1 GCA_902797925.1 uncultured Spirochaetaceae bacterium | reverse complement strand
TGCTGCCGCTGCGGTTGTTAGAACCGTAAACGGCGCGCTTATTTTCAAGAAGCCCGGGAATGTAATAGGATAACCTTCTTTTTTGAGAATACCCATCGCGACAACATTTGCAGAAGCTCCGAACGGTGTAAGATTTCCGCCGAGGCACGAGCCGATTAGAAGCGCAAACATAAAAAGCTCTTTTGGGATACCGAGCGTTTCAGCAAGCGTGCCTGCAACCGGCAGCATGACAATAATATAGGGCACATTGTCCACAAAGCCCGAAATAAGCACAGAAAACGCCAGAATCAAGACAAAGCCCAAGAATTTGCTTCCGCCGGTAACGTGCGCGAGCCAGTTAGAGAAATCGCCGAGCAGGCCTGTCTCACTTATTGCGCCGACGACAACAAAAATGCCTATTAAAAATGCAATAGTTTCCCAGTCAAGCTCTTTTACAAGCTGCCAGATTTCGCCTGCATTTTTTTTCTGGCTGAACCTGTACCATAAAAGCCCGGTTATTCCGAGCGCGAAAACGAAAATACCTGAACTGTAGCCAAGTTCAGTGCTCATAAACGAAATTGCCGCAAGCCCGAAAATCATAATCAGAAGCAGCCACAGTGGAAAATACGAGACGACCTGCTCTTTTTCGACAGATGCCTTTTCTTTTGCGTTTCTAAAAAAGCAGTAAAAGAAGATGCAGCCCACAAGAAGCCCTGCCTGAATAAAGAAGAAAATCGAAATCTTTCCCTGATGAACAAAGAAGTCGTTGAAAGTGTAGTGCGCGTAACTTGCAAAAATCATGCTTGGCGGGTCACCGACCAAAGTTGCTGTGCCTTCAAGATTTGACATGAGCGCAAGACCAATCATGAACGGCACAGGATTAAGCTTAAGCTTTTTAGAAAGTGCAAGCGCAATCGGCGCCATAACAAGAACTGTGGCAACATTTTCAACAAAAATCGAAATGATGCCCGTCATTGCAAGAATAAGCACAACTGCAATGCCTGTGCTCGGCGAAACTGTAACAAGAGCATCCGCAATGCGTGCCGGTACACGCGAATAAATGAACAGCGCGGCGATAATCATGCTGCCAACGTAAATCATCAGAATGTTCCAGTTTATAAGCTCAAAAAAGATGTGGTGCAGAAGCTCCCATGAACCTGATGACGCAGTAAACACGTTTCCGAGACTCATGCCAAGAAGTACAGCAACAAGAGCAGCAGTGCTTGTAAACCAGACTTTTTTATTCTGAAAACAGATTACAAGCAGATACATAAGAACAGAGAGTGCCAAAATAATGTATTTTATTTCCATAAAAGTATTTTATATCAGAAAAAATAAAAAAGGCAACCGCTGACAAGACGTGTCCGTAATCTGGTTTGAAGCTACGCTGCCAATACAATTTTCTGAATTTATGGTTGTAAAATTCTTATTAAATTAAATAATAGAATTTGCAAATAAGACTGTAAGCGGTATAATTACAAATAATTATGGAGAAACCAAAGCAGAAGACGATTGCTGTCTGTACACTGACATGTTCTTATGGCGGTGATTTTGAGATGATTAAGGGTATCTGTCTTGAAGCCCGGAAAAGAGGTTTTGCGGTGCTTGTCTTTGATGCACCTGAAAATTATGCCTCTAAACATGCAGACAAAATCGGCTGCGGCATTTTTAAGCTTATAGATTACGGAAATATTGACGGCGTAATTATTTCGCAGCGTGTAATGTATTCTCATCACTCAGAGACAGAAATAGTTGAGCAGTGCGAAAAGCACAGCATACCTGTAGTTTCTTTAAATTTTCCTGATAAAAAAATACCTTCTGTCTGCTTTGATGATAATTATTCGTTTGAAAAGATGGTTGACCACCTGATAGAAAAGCATGGATGTAAAAAATTACGTCTGATGTCCGGTCCGAAAGGCAACGGCTATTCTATAACACGCGAGAACGCATTCAAAGCCTCTCTTGAAAAGCATGGACTTGAGTTTAATCCGAAAGAAATCATGTACGGCGATTTTTGGCGTATACCTGCATTGCAGCGCATGGATGAATTTTTTGCATCGGGGGCAGAGCTGCCGGATGCTTTTGTCTGTGCCAACGATGCTATGTCGATTGCTGTCTGCGAAAAGCTATTTGAAAAGGGCCTGCGCATTCCGGAAGATGTAATTGTTACAGGCTTTGACGGTCTGGAGCTTGCAGATTATCACATTCCAAAAATCAGTACGGTACGCTGTGACAACGAATATGCCGGAAGAGAAGCTGTAAAAATTATGGCATCTCTTTTTGCAGGTGAAAAAGTCGAGCAGCTTAGGGTGCTTGAACCTGAAATGCAGTTCAGAGAGTCGTGCGGCTGTCAGAAAGTTGATATTCTGAATGCAAATAATTATGCCTATCTTTCAGAACGGGATATAGGGCATCAGAAATATTTGAATTATATTCAGCAGGAAATCGCTACTTTTTCTGCTTCTTTGAACAGCCTTTATGAGCTTAAGAAGATTTTTCTTAAGAAAATGCCTTTTTCAAATACTGCATGGATAATGCTTAACCATAAATTTATGAACATGGAAAAGGATTTTAAATTTCTGCAGAGGAAGCCTTTCGATGACTATATGGACACTTTTTTATGCATACAGGAAGGAAATGTTCTGGATTTTCCATTAATCCGAAGACAGCAATATTTGCCGAATCTTCAGGAAAGTTTTGATAAAGGCTATACGAACATTATTTTCATGCCGTTCATTTTTGGCGAAGAATTCTTGGGTTATCTGGCTGTGCCTTTTGAAGATGACAGCCTTGAGCTTTCAAGATATGAGCGCTTCGCTCAGAATCTGAGCCAGTCGCTTGCTTCTGTAAAAACACGCGAAAAGCTTGAATATCTTCTTGTAAGAGACCAGCTGACTGGTGTTTTCAACCGGCGCGGTTTTTACAGTCAGATTGAACGTTTTGTTTTTTTGAAGTTAAAGAACAAGAAAAAATGTAATCTGATAATCTATTCAGTAGATATGGATTTTCTGAAAGAAATAAATGATACTTATGGTCACAACGACGGTGATTTTGCTATAAAAGTGCTTGCTGACGCAATTTCTATAAGTGCAGGGAAAAATTCGGTTACTGCAAGATTCGGTGGTGACGAATTTGTTTGTGCTGCCATCGAAAGCGGAGATTGTGAGCAGGCTATAACAAAATACAAGGAAAAATTCCAGAAATATCTCGATGATGTAAATGCCGCTTCCGGTAAGCCCTACAAAGTAAGCGCCAGCATCGGCGCGCAGTCAGCCTTAATAACTGAAGATTTATCTATTGAAAATATAATCGCAAAAGCCGATAAGCTTATGTACACTGAGAAGTCTGGTAAGAAGCGCTCTAAGTTCAGATGAGCGGAAAAACAAAACTTTTTACAAAACTGTAACCCAAATAGCGCTTAGACGTTTTAAATACACATATTCATGTTCAAAAACCTAGTTTCTTGAACAGATTAATTATGCTGTTTTGCAAAAACTTCATTTAATTAGGAGGAGTTTATGAAAAAATTTGCATGTGTTTTAGGTATTCTTTTATGCGCCGGAACTCTTTTTGCTGTACAGGTTGGGGAAACTGTGTATGTTGCAGTAAAAAAGACAGCCATTAAATCCGGAACAGGAAATTTTGACAAGGTTGTTGCTCAGGCTTCTTATGGAGATGAGCTTATCGTTGATAGAGCAAGTAACAAATTCCACCGCGTTCACAAGGCAAGTGATCCTTCTGTAGCAGGCTGGATTTCTGCTGCCAGTGTTACCTCTAAAAAGATTGTAACTGGTTCTAAGAAGGTAACTGCTTCTGCTGATGAGATTGCACTTGCCGGAAAAGGCTTTTCTGAGCAGGTTGAAAACGGCTATAAAACATCAAACAAAAAACTTGATTATTCAAATGTTGACAAGCTTGAGGCATTTAAAGTTTCAGATGCTTCATTAAAGACATTTATTGAAGACGGTGAGCTTTCTGGAGCAGAGTAATGAAAAAAAGACTGACTGCAATTTTTGTAGTTGCATTTCTTTTGTTTCAGGGCTTGGCTTTTGCAGAAAAAAAATTTTCGTTTTCTGACATAAAAGAGAAAGTTCAGTTTGACCAAAAAACAAAAGACAGTGCAAAAAAAACTTCTGAAGCTTTGGGAAAGGCACAGGAAGAGATTACACCTGAAGAAGAATATTACATCGGACGCGCAGTTGCTGCTCAATTGCTGACGCAGTATAAGCCGCTTAAAAACGAAAAACTTCAGGCTTATTTAAATAAGATTTGCTACACACTCGTTATTAATTCAAACAAGCCTGAATTGTATAACGGCTACCGTGTAATGGTTCTTGATTCAAACGAAGTGAACGCCTTCGCAACGCCTGGCGGACACATCCTTGTGACGAAGGGCCTTGTAAAATGCACCGAAAGTGAAGACGCTCTTGCTGCAGTTATTGCACATGAAGTAGCTCATATTCAGTTACAGCACGCCGTCAAGGCCATCAAGTCAAAGCGCACGCGCGCGGCACTTTCTTCTGCTGCAAAGACCACCACTTATGCGCTCGGAAACGATGCGCTCAACGAGATGGTTGATTCATTTGACGAGAACATCGGCGATATCGTAAGAACAATGACTACTGCCGGTTATTCTAAGCAGCAGGAATTTGACGCTGACAACAATGCGCTTAAGCTGCTAGAAGGTGCAGGTTATGACCCGCACGGACTTGAGTCAATGCTTAAAACGCTTCAGCAGAAAGCTTCAAGCTCAAGCGGCGGTATGTATTCGACACACCCGTCGCCGGAAAGCCGGTTGAACAACGTCAACATGCGGCTCGGCAAGTATCAGTATGTTTCAAACCAGTCTGTGCGTATGCCGCGCTTTAAAGCTGCAATTGCAGGCCTATGAAATTATTAAACAATAAATTTGCACGCACCGTAATTATTGCTCTGGCAACAACAATATTTGCGGTGCTGTTCCTTGCATTAAACGTCCTTTCTTACCCCGAAAACAAAGTCTACGATACGATGATGCGTGCAACGGCAGACCGTTCAATACCTTCTGACGACATAATGGTCATTCTGCTTGACCAGGAAAGCATAGACTGGGCTCAGCAGGAACTCGGATGGAGCTGGCCGTGGCCGAGAAAAGCCTACGGCGACATTGTGCGTTATCTTGCAGACGGCGGCGCAAACTCTTGCGCGTTTGATGTTATGTTTACGGAACCGTCTGTTTACGGCGAAGAAGATGACAAAAGTTTTGCTGAAGCATCAGAGCAGTTTACCGGCGTAATACATACAATCTTTTTAAGTGAACAGTACGGAAACACTGAAGACTGGCCTGACGGGCTTAAAACGCCTGTTTTTGAGCTTGAAGGCTTTGACCGCAAGAATTTGAAGCGGAGTTCGCCGCAAATTCCAGCGCTGTTTCCTATAAAGACTTTGCGCGAAACTGCCGGCGGCTTCGGCAACATAAGAAGCACTTCTGACAAAGACGGAATAATCCGCCGCAGTAATCTGTTCTATCTTGTAAACGAGCGGGCCGTGCCGTCTTTGGGCATTGAGTCTTTGCTTGTGCGTGAAGGCAACAATGAAAAGCTCGAATATGACCCGAAAAGCAAGTCTGTCATGTTCAAAGAGCAGTCAATTCCTGTTGATTCAGATTACAAGCCGTTTCTCCGCTTCAGAGGTGAGCTTGACAGGTACATTCCGTACAGTGCAATGCAGATTCTGCAAAGTTATTACGCTCTGCAGAACGGCGAAGAACCGCTCATTGAGCCTGAAAATTTTGCCGGAAAATATGTGTTCTTCGGCTTTTATGCTCCGGGGCTGTTTGATGTGTGTGCAACACCGATTTCAACATTATATCCGGGAGTCGGCGTTCACATAACGACGCTCGACAACTACCTTCAGGACGATTTTATAAAGCCCGCTCCGTTTTTGCTTAATGTGCTGCTGCTTTTTGTGGCGGCATTCTTCGGCTCTTTTGTGCTTATGCTTACAGAAGCGCTGCCTTTCATAAAGAGATTTTCGCTGCCGTTTTCGCTCCTTTTTGTGGTAATTTTTGCTGCCGGTATTTTTGCAGTTGCCGTATCGCTGTTTGTGGGCGGTTTGTGGATTGCATCTCTTTCTGCAGCGTCTACGCTTGTTTTCAGCTATCTGATTACGGTGCTTGTTGACTATGCTTTTGAAGGCCGCCAGAAAAAGTACATCAAGTCTGCGTTCAAGCAGTATCTGAGCCCTGTCGTAATTGACGAGCTTATCGCGCACCCGGACAGACTCAAGCTCGGCGGCGAGCGAAAAGAGATAAGCATTTTCTTTTCAGACTTGCAGGGTTTTACAAGCATTTCTGAAAAACTGAATCCGGAAGAGCTTACGGCTTTCTTAAATGACTATCTTTCTGCAATGTCAGATGTAATTCTTGAATCAGGCGGAACAATCGATAAATACGAAGGCGATGCCATTATCGCATTCTGGAATGCGCCGTCTGAACAGAAAGACCATGCAAAACGCGCACTTGAAGCCGCGATGAAATGCCAGCAGCGTCTGCATGAAATGCGCCCGGAACTTTCGCTCCGCGTAAATTCGGGCGTGTACATGCGCATCGGCTTGAATACGGGCAATGCTGTTGTCGGCAACATGGGTTCGCACAACCGCTTTGACTACACCATGCTCGGCGATTCCGTAAATCTTGCGGCGCGCCTTGAAGGGCAGAACAAGCAGTTCGGCACTTACACTATGTGTACAGAAGCCATGAAAAATGCTGCTGAAGCTGCCGGAACTGCGGTGCATTTCCGCGAGCTTGCAAGAATTGCTGTTGTCGGCAAGAAAGAGGCTGTGCGCGTTTTCCAGCCTTTAAACACAGAAGAGTACACTGCCATGAAAGACATGCTGCCTATTTTTGATGCGGCACGCAAGCTTTTCTACGACGGTGCGCTCGAAAAGGCACTTGAAGCTTTTGAAAAAATCCGCAACCAAGACACTGCGGCACAGGCTTACTGCAACAAATGCAAGGCTCTGCTTGAATCTGACCTTACAAAATGGCCGACCGGTGTCTGGGTTGCCACAACAAAATAAAGCTGAAGACACAAGCTGTCCGGGATTTTCCCAGACAGCTTTTTTATTTATTTTTACAGATAGAATCCTTTACTTGAACTGATTTTTCCCTTAAAATTGAAAGGTCAGAACAGTGGCATCTGTTCCGGCTTATTAAAATTCTATTTGGAGAATAAAATGTCTGCACAGTTTGTGGCAAAAATCATTGCCTTTGTTTTGTACTTGGGCTTTATGATTTACATTGGATTAAGAAGCGCCAGCAAGAATAATAATTCTGCGGACTTCTTTTTGGGTGGCCGTAAGGTCGGTCCTTGGGTAACAGCTTTGAGTGCTGAGGCTTCTGACAGCTCTGCATGGCTTTTGATGGGACTTCCAGGTTTGTGCTATCTTGGCGGTGTTCAGGAAACTTTCTGGACGGCGATGGGCTTGATAATTGGAACTTATCTCAGCTGGCTTTTTGTTGCAAAACCGCTCCGTAAATGTTCTATTGCTTACGGTGACTCGATTACAATTCCAGAATTTTTTGCAAACCGTTTTAATGACAAATCGCATCTGCTTCCTGCAATTTCTGTAATTTTTATTGTTCTGTTCTTTACAATTTACACAGCTTCTGGATTTGTAGCCTGTGCAAAATTGTTTAATTCAGTTTTCGGACTTCCATATCATGCTGGTCTCGCAATCGGTCTGCTTGTAATTTTGTGCTATACAATTACAGGCGGTTATACTGCTGTTTGTACAACAGACTTTGTTCAGGGAACTTTGATTTTTGTTGCATTTGTAGTTTCCGGCATTATTGCTGTTATTGCTCTTGGCGGTCCTGCTTCTGCAGTTGAACAGGTTAAGAACTTTAATGCTGCCGCAGTTGCAGGAAACTTCGGTGAAGCATTGAAGGCTTCCTTTTCGGCAAATTCTTCTTATAAAGGAATGGGTATTGTTTCTGCTCTTGCATGGGGTTTGGGCTATTTCGGTATGCCGCATATTATTATCCGTTTTATGGGAATCCGCTCTAACGCAGAAATAACCAAAGCAAGAAGAATCGGCATTGTCTGGATGATTGTTTCTTATATCGGTGCGTTCATCATCGGTACTTTGGGAACTGCTTATCTTTTCAACCATGGAACAATTTTGGGCACAGGCGAAGTTCTTTCTGGTTTCTTGGGCGGAGATGCAGAAACTGTATTCAGCATTACAATGCAGAATATGTATCCGGCATTTATTGCAGGAATCTTTCTTTGTGCAATTCTTGCTGCTTCTATGTCTACGGCAGACTCTCAGCTTCTGGCTGCTTCTTCTGCTGTAAGCCAGGACATTTATAAAGGTATTATCAAGAAAGACGCAAACGAAAAAGATGTTCTTACAGTAAGCCGCTTTACAGTATTCCTGATTGCTTTAGTTGCACTGCTGCTTTCATTAAATCAGAATTCATCGGTATTTAAGCTTGTGTCGTTTGCCTGGTCTGGTTTTGGCGGAGCATTCGGTCCTCTTATTCTGCTTGCCCTTTATTGGAAGGGTACAACAGCTCCAGGAGCAATTGCTGGCTTAATCTGCGGCGGTGTAGTTGATGTCGCATGGCATTATATCCCTGCAACTGTAAATCCTATTTTCG
The DNA here is from genome assembly GCA_902797925.1 of uncultured Spirochaetaceae bacterium. Classification (GTDB taxonomy): domain Bacteria; phylum Spirochaetota; class Spirochaetia; order Treponematales; family Treponemataceae; genus UBA1240. The sequence goes on along the minus strand of CADBUT010000159.1, from coordinate 1,873 downwards.
GCGTATACGAAATTTTGCCGGCATTTATATGCTGTCTTGTTGTTACTGTCATTGTAAGTCTGCTCACCAAAAAAGACGAATCTGTTCTTGCAGCCTTTGACAAATACAAGGCGCTCGAAGACTAACTTTATAGCCTGACAAGCAAAAAAGCCGCTGGAGCATCAAGTTCCGGCGGCTTTTTTTGTGGCAGATTATTTCAATTCGTTCAATAATTTTGAAACGGCAGATGTAATTCCGTCGTAATCAAAAATGTCTGTGGCGGCTTTTATTGCTTTTATGTGAAGCGAATATGGTTCTTTCCAGAAATATTTAGCAAGCTCGTCGAGCGTGTCTTCGATTGCGATAATATCTGTGTTTTGCGCCCTGTCCAAAATGAATGTAGCCTTGCGCTTCAAAAGCTCGTTGTCTCCGGCTTCAAGATTGTCAAAAAGGCTCATGTTTTCAACCGAAACAAGATATTCTTTTATATTTTCTGTCATCTGAGAAAGCTGAAGCAAAAACGCCGTTATATTTGTCTGAATATAAGCTGTGTTTACCTGCTTGCCGGCATCTTCCATTCTTAGAGCAAATGCCGAAAGCTCTTCTGCGCCGATGTTTGCAGCCGCGCCCTTAAGTGCGTGTGCATAAACCGCGTAAAGGTGCCAGTCCTGCTGGTCAAATGCGTATTGAAGCTGCTGAATCTTGTTTGCGGCATCTATTACAAAAGTTGTAAGAATATCGTGGTATGCGTTCAAGTCGTTGCCGGCAAACGAAAGCCCAACCTTGTAGTTTACATCTGCTATAAACGGCTTATCCTCAATAACCGGCTCGTCTGTATGCTTTTTCTTGAAAATCTTTGATTCCGGCAGCCATTTCTGAAGAATTGCGTTAAGTCTTTCAGGTTCAATCGGTTTTGCAAGAAAATCATTCATGCCTTCAGTAACGAACATTTCGCGCACGCCGCTTATGGCATTTGCGGTCAGCGCAATTATCGGGATGCTTCCGTTTTCGTTGTTTAGGCCGCGCACAGCATGTGTCGCGTCAACGCCGTCCATTTCCGGCATCATGTGATCCATAAATACAAGATCATAGACAGTTTCTTTAATCTTGTTGATTGCTTCAAAGCCAGACTGCGCGGTGTCTGCCGCAATGTCATGGCTCTTGAGCAGGCCGGCCGCAACTTTTATGTTTACAGCGTTATCGTCAACGACAAGAACTTTTGCATTCGGTGCGCTGACTTTGTAGTTGTTTTCTGAAACCAGATTAGCTGCTGTCTGGGTGACAAAGCCCAGAGAAAGAACTTGTGCAAGCTGAATGCAGTTCAGCGGCATCGGTACAATCAGCAGATTCTTGTCATACTGAAAATCGCTTGAACCTTCGGCAAAAACTGCAAATTTAGTTTTGTTTTTCTTCTGTTTTGCAGAAATGAAAAGCTTGCGGTAATAAATCGAAGAAACAAGAACATAATCGAAAACGCTTTTATTCAGCTTGGCTTCAAAATCTTGTGGAGTTGATGTGTGCACATAATCAAGGTGAAGGTCATTCAGTATTTCGAAGATGCTGTCAGCGTAGTTTTGGCGCGGCTCGTAAACAAGCACAGATTTACTTGTTCCGCTGGAAAGAGCGATTAAAGGCTCATCGCTTTCAATGTTCTGTTCAATTGTGGCTGTAAACACGGAACCTTTGCCGTATTCGCTCTGTACCGAAATAGTGCCTTCCATCATTTCGCAGAGCTGCTTTGTAATAGAAAGACCCAAGCCGGTGCCGACAATGTTGCGGTTGCGCTTTGTATCAACACGCGCAAAAAGCTCAAAAAGCTTTGAGAAGTCTTCGTCTTTAATTCCCATGCCGGAATCTTCTATGCGGAAATTAAGCCGGATTGTTTTGCCCTGTG
>CADBUT010000158.1 GCA_902797925.1 uncultured Spirochaetaceae bacterium | reverse complement strand
TTTGCTTTGCAAAAACAGACGCTTTTCGCCGATTGAACTCTATCTATAGATTAGGCTATTGCGAAAAGAAAAACATTTTGTTTGTTGCGTCGCGCAGCGACACGTATAAAGTTTCCATGCAACAAACTGTATGTAGCGCAATATTGCGCGGTTCGGGTGCGCATAAGCTTAATCTACAGAATGGGCTTTATCTGGTGCACCGCTTCAAGTTTCCGCTTTTGCGGAAACTTGAAAGCCTTTGTACATTCCGCGCCCGAAAGCATGTGTACATGAGCATATTTTTGGCATGTGCATATCGATTCATCAAAAGGCGCTATGCCCAAAAGCAGACCCTGAACCAAGTTCAGGGTGACACACTTTGATTGTTTCATTTGGTCCACTTGGTTCGTTCCGCTCACCAAGCAACGCTCAATGACCGCTACAATGTCATTGCCGGGCGTGCCCCGGCAATCTTTGTAAAAAAGCCAATTATTACAGATTTATCCAGGTTCTTAGGGCGGTAGCCCTAAGCCGTGCCGGAAAAGGATGAGGTTGAAGGGGAAGGAAAAACCGCGCCTCGGATGAAGGGGTTTTGCCTTTCCCTTCAAAAGCTCATGGCAATAGACAAAACGTCTGCGCGTCGATTTTTTCCATGCCGAGGTTTTTCCAGAAAATTTCTGCGTTGGTGTCTTTGGCGTCAAGATAAATCTTCTTTGCACCGGTAACCAATATCAGCCGTTCTATTGCACAAGTGCCTATGCCGACATGCCTGTACATTTTGTTCACCTCAAACAGGTCAATCGTCAGAATGTCAGAAAAAGTCTTGAAAATGCACACCGCTTTAAGAAAGTCGCTTGACGGCTTGTAGTCAAAGACCATAAAAGAGCTGTCTTTGAATAAAAACGGAAATTCGCCTTTCGTTGTATATGCTTTCAGCATCGGAAAATTGTCCCAACCTTCCAACGCCATATAAGATTCAAATATATCGCAATCCAAAATTCTATAATTCAGATTCATGCGCATAGTATAATTCAAGATTCACCTAAAGTAAAATTTAGCTGTTGCACAACAAGCGTTATTCATGCAAAATGAGATGCAGAAAGGTTATAAAATGGTTTTTTCGTCTTTAATTTTTCTTTTCGGTTTTTTGCCTGCTGTTTTAGTTTTTTATTATCTTCCGTTTTTTAAGACACGCTCATACAGAAATGCGGTGCTGCTTGTTGCAAGCATAGCTTTTTACGCGTGGGGCGAGCCTGTGTTCGTCTTTGTTATGCTGTTTTCGATTATGGTCAATTACGTTTTGGGCTTGCTCATCAACAAGGCCAATCAGACAGACGGAAATAATGGCGGAAAAGCTGGAAAAGCAAAAGTCTGGCTGACCGCCGCTGTAATCTGGAATATCGGGCTGCTGTTTGTGTTCAAGTACCTTTCTTTTTTGGCAGAAACTTTCAGAAAAGCGGCAAACATTCAGAATATGCCTGTTTTTAAGATTGCGCTGCCAATCGGTATTTCGTTTTTCACTTTTCAGATTCTTTCTTATATAATCGACGTTTACCGCAAGCGCGTGCCGGTGCAGAAAAACATCATGCGCCTTGCGCTTTATATTTCGCTTTTCCCGCAGCTTATTGCAGGCCCAATTGTGCGCTACGAGACTGTGCAAGACCAGATTCTCAACAGAAAAGAAACGCTTGAAGGCTTTGTCAAAGGCTTTGAGCGTTTCGTCATCGGCTTGGGCAAAAAATGCCTGCTTGCAAATTACATGGCCATAATTGCAGACACTATGTTCGGTATGCTGCCGTCAGATTTGACGCTTTGGGGCGCATGGCTTGGTGCAATTGCTTACACCTTGCAGATTTACTTCGATTTTTCAGGCTATTCAGATATGGCAATCGGGCTTGGGCTTATGTTCGGCTTTAAATTTGAAGAAAACTTCAATTATCCGTATGCGGCGCGGTCGGTTACAGACTTTTGGCGGCGCTGGCACATCTCGCTTTCAAGCTGGTTCCGCGATTATGTCTATATTCCGCTCGGCGGCAACCGCTCAAGCAAGGCGCGGTGCGTTTTCAACTTGTTCGTTGTGTGGCTGCTCACAGGCATCTGGCACGGTGCGAATTTTACATTCTGGCTGTGGGGCTTGTATTATTTTGTGCTGCTTCAGACAGAACGTTCTTTCGGGCTTGCAAAAAAGGCCGCCGATGCAAAGGGCTTTAAGCTTGTGATTTTCCGCATTGTTACGCTTGTGCTCGTTGTGCTCGGCTGGGTGCTTTTCAGGGCAGAGAGCGTTCCGGCAGCTTTCAGCTATTTTGCCTGCATGTTGGGGCAGGGCGGTGCAGCTTTTGAGCAGGCGCAGTTCTTGCTTTATAACAGCGCATACGTTATCGTTGCTGCAATTTTTGCATGCGTTCCGTATAAAGAGCTTGTTAAATCAAAGCTGCCTCCGCTTTATGAATCTGAAAAGGCTTGCAACGTCTTTTATGCGGTGCGCGCAGCCGTGCTTGTTGTTGTGCTTGCAGTTTCAATTTTGAGCTGCATTCAGTCAACTTATAATCCGTTCATCTATTTCAATTTTTAGGGGAAAGTCATGAAAAAAATCAGCAATGTGCGCGTAATCTGCACTTTTATTTGTCTTTTTATGATTTTTCTTGGCGCGGCCTCTTATGTTGTGCGCATCGGCACACGCACTTTTATTTCTTTGACCGGAAAAACTAACGGCTTTACGGCGTGGCTTTTTAAAGACCAGCCCACGCTCAACAATCAAGCTGAAAACAAGCCCAGCCTCAAAATGCCTGAAATTGTCGATTGGGTTTCGATGTATCCTTTCAGCGAAGAAACGTTCAAAAAAGCTGATGAAATCAAGGCAACGGTAGAAAATGCCGGTGCTGACTGCACCATAAAGGTTAGCAACGCAGAAAAACAAGACGCAAATGCTGAAGCGGCGGCACAACGGCAGATTCAGCCGCAAAAAACAATAACTATGCCTTCGTTCAATATTCCCGGAAAATTTGAGCTTGAACGCTGGTACAACAGGTTTTTCAGAAAAGAATATTTCTCACAGGCTATGCAGAAAATCGAAGACAAGTGGAGATGGAACTTGATGCCGCCTTCTGGCAAAAGCAATATCGTGACCGGCGCAGTCAAGATGACAAACGGCCAGCTTTGCG
>CADBUT010000157.1 GCA_902797925.1 uncultured Spirochaetaceae bacterium | reverse complement strand
ACCCGAAAGGTCTGTTGAAACGGCTGCATGAGCGCGGTCTTAAAGTTTGCGTCTGGATAAATCCGTATATTGCGCAGCGTTCGCCTTTATTTGAAGAAGGCAAAAAGGGCGGTTATTTTATCAAAAAGAATGACGGTTCTGTCTGGCAGACTGATATGTGGCAGGCCGGCATGGCTATAGTTGATTTTACAAATCCAGAAGCTTGCCGCTGGTATGCTTCAAAGCTTGATGCGCTGGTCGATATGGGTGTCGACACTTTTAAGACAGACTTCGGCGAGCGTATTCCGACGGACTGCGTATATTTTAACGGTGCAGACCCGCAGAAAATGCACAATTACTACACATATCTTTATAACAAATGCGTTTTTGACTTGCTTGAAAAGCGGCGCGGCAAGGGCGAAGCCTGTCTTTTTGCACGCTCTGCAACTGCCGGTTCGCAGAAGTTTCCGCTGCATTGGGGCGGCGACTGTGAATCAACTTTTGAGGCTATGGCTGAAACGCTCCGCGGCGGGCTTTCGCTCGGCTTGTGCGGTTTTGGCTTCTGGAGTCACGATATAGGCGGTTTTGAGGGCAATCCTCCGCCTGCGCTTTTCAAAAGATGGCTGCAGTTCGGGCTTTTGTCGTCGCACAGCCGTCTGCACGGCAGCAACTCGTACAGAGTGCCGTGGTCAGTTGATGAAGAATCTGGCGACGTTGCACGTATCTTTACAAATATTAAGCTTAAGCTGAAACCTTATCTGCTTAAAATGGCAGAAGAAGCCTGTGCTTCTGGCGTGCCTGTGCTCCGCGCAATGTTCCTTGAGTTCCCGGATGATCCGACATGCGCTTATCTTGACCGGCAGTATATGCTCGGCGATACTCTGCTTGTAGCTCCTGTTTTTTCAGAAGACGGCACGGTTGAGTATTATCTGCCTAAAGGAAAGTGGGTGCATTATATCGATGGGCGCGAAATTGACTGCACTTCAGGCGGCAAATGGCTTACCGAAACTTACGGCTTTACAAGTCTGCCTTTGTGGAAGCGGCTTACAGGGGCTTCATCTGAACTTTAAAGCTTAATCTGGCAAAACTTGCAGCCTGGTCATTGCCGGGCGTGACCTGGCAATCTATTGTATGGCGGTCCAGGCTAATTCCAAGTTTTCCAGACTTCAGGGCAGAAGCCTACGGTAGCATCTGTTCTGCCGTTGCGGACAATTGGCGTGCAAAGCAATGACTGGTCTTCTAAAAGCTTTTCGAGCTTGTCTTCATCTTCGAGATATGCAATTGAGGAGTAGTTTTTTGCTTTGCCGTTAATCAGCGCTTCTATGGCAGCGTCTTTGCTGCCAAGCCGGTGCGTCAGAGCCGCAAACACAGATTCAAGCTCGCTTTTGCTTATGCCTTTCTGTTTCAAGTCTATCTTTTGAACGCTTATGTGCCTTTCAGAAAACCAGCGTTCAGCTTTTTTTGTATCAAAGCACTTTGAAGTGCCAAAAATCTGAATATTCATGCTGACAATTTATCACTTGCATTGTTTTCAGTCCAGCTTGCTCTCTTCTCAAATCTGAAAAGTTGGATTTCAAATATCTAACTTATGTCAATAATATCAAAAATAGGAAATTTCTCGTATAGACTTAATAGAGATTTGTTTATATTCTACAACAAGAATGTTTTTATGTTGCGAGGAGACTTTCCTGTGATAAAGAAATTAGCAACTGTGGCAATTTGGTGTTTGGGCTGTGTCGGGGCTGTATGTGTCAGTCTTTCAGTTAAAGACACAATGCGCTCACTTGCCACAAAAAAAGGTCTGGAGACTGGCGTCGCTGTTGCGGTAGGTGACCTTAGCAAAGACACACACAAGAATATAATTCTTGAAAACAGTTCAATAATTGTAGCGGAAAACTGCATGAAGTGGCAGTACATTCATCCGCGGGAAAATACATGGAACTGGAAAGATACAGACAGACTTGTTGAATTTGCCGAAGAAAACGGAATAAGCGTTAAATTTCATACACTTTTCTGGCACAATCAGAATTCACCGTTTCTTTCTGAGCGGTGGAGCAGAGACAAGGCTTTGTCTGTAATGGATAACCACATATCAACGGTTATGGAGCGCTATAAGGGCAGAATCAAAGAGTACGATGTTGTAAACGAAGCTTTTGAGGACAACGGCTCTTTACGGAATACAATCTGGCTTAAAACAGTCGGAGAAGACTACATTGAGCACGCCTTTACAAAAGCCCATGAGTGCGACCCGAGTGCAAAGCTTTTCCTTAACGATTATTCCAATGAAACAATGGGGCAGACTAAGGCAGACGCCATGTTCAATTTTGTCAAAAAGCTGAAAGAAAAGGGCGTTCCGATTGACGGTGTTGGTTTTCAGCTGCATATTGATACGGCTTATGGTTTTGACGCGGAAAAAATCAGAAAAAACGTAAAGCGCTACGAAGAAATCGGGGTACTTGTTTCTTTCAGCGAGGTAGATGTGCGCATTCCGCAAAGGAATTATGAGAACCATCTGGCAAAGCAGCAGAAGATTTACTGTGAATTATTGAAAATAGCTGTTGAAGAACCCAATGTTATAAACTTTATCACTTGGGGTTTTACAGACAGCCAGAGCTGGGTTCCATATACTTTTCCCGGCAAAGGTCATGCATTGCCGTATGACGAAAACTTGCAGCCCAAGCCTCTTTATGCAGAAATGCTGAAAGTGCTGAAGTAAGAACATCAAGTCTGGTGTCAAAAAAAGAGCCGTCCGCATTTTGCAGACGGCTTTATCTTTTAAGTGCAGGCTTTATCGAACGGAGTTCTGTAAAAAATTTAAGAAACTCCTGACCTCCAGCGTTTTGCACTAGATTTATCTACATTTTTAGAATCATCCGGCAAAACGGCCAAGTTTCGCTTTGCAAGTCTGGGGTTCTTAGGGCGTAGCCCTAAGCAGTGCCGGAAAAGGAAGGGGTGAGTTTATGTGTCCAATCGTTTAAGTTTCCGCTTTGCGGAAACTTAGTCGTTTTGCTTGATAAATTCAAAATTGAAAATAAAACTCAATGCAAAACACCGCTTCTGAGTAGGGGTTTTCCTTGCCCCTTTAAGCTATTT
>CADBUT010000156.1 GCA_902797925.1 uncultured Spirochaetaceae bacterium | reverse complement strand
TCGTTTATCGGCTCAATTGTCGTTGCGGTTTTTTCTGTTTTGGTCGGTTATCTTGCAGACAGACTTTCTGTAAGGCACAGCCTCTTTGTTATTCAAATAACGATGTTCTTTCCGCTTTTTATTTATTGGCGCACTTTATGGAAAAAACCGAAGCAGGCCGAACAAGACCCCAACGCGGAATTGTCGGGACAAGCCCGACAATGACGTTGTGATGATTCTGGCTCTGCACAACTAAGGCCTTTTTAGTTTGTCTTTACGGTGTAGAGCCTCTGCCATTTTATGATTTCTTGCGGGGCGGCGGTAAATCTGAAGAACATCTCCGGGCTTATCGATTTGCTGTGCCCCCAAAGGTTCACGGCGTCTGGCACAAACGAATCTGTTTCTTTTATCGAAAGATTGTGCTTTGCATCTTTTACAGTCCAGCTTGCTTCGGCGTTACCGTCTGTTTTTGCGTCAAAAATGCCGCCCACATAAAATTCGCCAACAGGCTCTTTTCTGAAAGTAATTGCTTTTCCGTCTGTTTCAAGAGCTTCAGCTTCTTTTATTTCTGCAAGCTTCTGCACATCATATTGCCAGCCGAATTCAAGCTTTATGTCTTTTGAGATTGTTCCATTGCCCGGACAAATAAAGTTGTGCACATATTCTGTTGTCGAAAAGCACTTCTGTCCGACATTTTTCAGCTCATAATCAATTGAAAAGCCGTCTGCGAGCAGCGTGATTGTCTTTTTGTATTCGTAGGCGTATCCGTTTTTTTCGCCAGACTCGCAATAGAATTTTGCAATGTCTGCGCGAGGCCTTTTAAGAGAAAACCTCAGCGGTTCAATCTGATACTGTGTATAGAAAAAATAAGGCTTGTCGTCTTTTTTAAGCCAGCCTGTACCAAGCTTGGGGAACAGGCCGTCTGCTCCGGCTTCATCATAGCCGATGCAATCGTGTATGCCGAACTCATTGTGGAGGCCGCGCCCGTAAATACGCGCATTTCTATGAAACAGTTTCTTCTCCTGCCCAAGCAGCGGAATGCCGCGGAAAAAAACTTGTGTTACCGTACCGTTCCAGTCAAAACGGCTGCCCTTGTAGTGCTCTCCGGCAGATTCAATTACCAAAACAAAGTCTTTATTCTTTATTTTTATAGCCATGCGACCATGTTACAACTTCACACAAAATAGGTCAAATATGTCATTCCGAATTTATTTCGGAATCTCATCAGATGAAACAGACCCCGAAACAAGTTCGGGGTGACACCTTGTCTCGCTTCTATTTATAGAATTTCGACAAAAGCGGCATTGTACAAAAGCTTATAAACAGCTTATACTTAACTTATGCACAGTTCCGATATATTCACAAAAGCAGAAAGCATCCGCGATGTTATCCGCTACATACGCCTTTTTAAGAGTGCCACGCTGGTTATTCACATCGACGACAGCATTATCGATTCGCCGATTTTTGCGAGCCACATACGCGACATCTGCTTTGTCAAAGAAGCCGGTCTCCGCGTCATCATCGTTCCGGCGGCACGAAAGCGCATCAACCAAATTCTTGACCGTGAAGAAATTTCTTGGCAAATCTTGAACGGCTGCCGCATAACAAAAGAAGAAGCCATGCCGCTTATCAAGATGGCTGCTTTCGATGTGTCAAACCAGATTATGACAGCTTTTGCCGCCGAAAAAAACACGGCCGTAATCGGCAACTGGGTAAGGGCGCGCGGCAAAGGCATTCAAAACGGCATCGATTTCGGCACAGCTGGCGAGATAGACAAGATTCAAGTTGAGGCAGTTTCTACGGTGCTTGAAAGTGGTTTTATACCGATTTTTCCGTGCATCGGTTGGAGCATTGCCGGAAAGCCTTACAACATCTCTTCGATTCAGCTTGCGGCCGCGCTTTCGGTTAAGCTTAAAGCAGACAAGCTTTTCTTTTTGACTCAGAACACAAGCATTACAAACAAAGATTTTGACATTCCGCCCAACACGAAAATCTCGCAAGAAGGCAACGTGCTTGCGCTCAATGTTGATGAAATACCCGAATTTTTGCGCATGAACGAAGACAAGATAAACGCCTTGAGCGATGAATCAGTGCACAACACAAGCCTAAAGCAGAGCCTGTCTTTACTGCGGCTTGGTCTTACGGCTTGCCGCGCCGGTGTTTCGCGCGTGCATATTTTGAACGGCTCTTACAACGGCACAATTCCATGCGAACTGTTTTCAAACTTCGGTTCCGGCACAATGATTTACGAAGACAATTACGGCGGTATCCGCAACATGACTATCGAAGACATTCCAGACGTTTTAAATGTCATGCGTCCGTTTATAGAAGAAGGCATTTTGCTGCCACGCACAGAATTTGATTTATCTGAACAGTATAACGACTACATTATTTATGAGCTTGACGGCGGAATTAAGGCTTGTGCCGCACTGCACGTATACAACGAAAGGCAGGCAGAAATTGCGGCCGTTGCTGTAGACAAGCGTTGCAGCCATATCGGTGTTGGCCCGAAACTTGTACATTATCTTATTGAAAAGGCGCAGAAACTGAATATTTCTGAAGTGTTTGTGCTTACTACGCGCACCGCCGACTGGTTTGAGCAGCTCGGCTTTGAGCCAGTACCAATTGAATCCTTGCCGGAAGAACGCCAGAAAAAGTGGAAACCCGAGCGTGGTTCAAAAGCTCTTTCGCTGAAGCTATAACAGCCATTGCCCAAAATTTTAAGATTATCGGGTCAAACCTGATAAGAGCATCGTGGTATCAAACCCTCGGCACAAATCCATGTTTCACGTGAAACTCGGGTTCGCGTTTAAGCTTAATATACAATATTAGCTTCGCTTGCGAACCCTGCAAGTTTTCACTTCGTGAAAACTTGTTAAGCGTATTCACAGCCCCGTGTTTCACGAATTTGCTGAATAAAAAGGCTGATTCGTAGCAGAATCAGCCTTTTTTGTTGGTCGGGAAGTATCAAAAATTATTGTTCAATATCTACACAATTTTGTTTTGCATATTCAAGATATTCTTTGGCTATTGTTGAGTTTGCTGTCTTTGTAACATCCGGGTTTACCCACATTCCTGATATTGCCATATCTGTCCATTTTGAGCCGTGATATACTTCAAGAACTGTAATTTTTACCTTGTTTGTCTTCTTGGGAAAATCTATTTGTGCAAAATGTACATAATCTTCAAACTCATATTCCAGTGAAAAACCTTCGCCCTCAACTTTTACCTTTTTCATTCTTGCATTCTGTTTGTAAAGATGCTGCTTGTTCCAGTCGGCATAGCCATTCAGAATAACAATATTATCTGATGGAATATAAAAATCTACATTCAGTTCTACACCAACACCGTTTCCTGAATCGCCTTCTACCATGGGTTTTGTGCAGTTTGCGTATATAGAACCATAATGAGGAACATTAAACCAACGATATTTCAATATATCATCATCATAAATAATTGTTTTCCCATTTATTGTTTCCTGTAAATAAGGAACATTCATTTTAACAGATTTTATAATGTTATGAATAAACAGAGAATAATCCAAATATCCCGATGCATAACTATTCCAATCATTTTCTAATTTCTTATCTGTAGATTTGAAATCCCCAGTGTTAGTATTATAGTTTTTTGAATTATATACTTTATGAAAGATTTCTCCTAATTCATTTATTCGGGCATCCTCATTATAAAGAAAATTAGTATATTTAACTGCATAATAATTTCCTCCATAAATAAGATATTGAATATTGCCTTTACATGTAAAATATAAGAAACCATTGTCATTTAATTTGAGTTTATTTTTTTCTATTTTGCTATAGTAGAATATATTATCTCTAAAAATATAATCTTTTGTCTCAATAAAACTAGGATATTCAACACCTTCGTAATATTTAGCTTTATCTGTTCCTTTATAACGTATTGCTGTATCACTTTTATCCAATTCTTTATAAAGATAGTAAGGATTATCAAAATACGTGTTTGTCAAAAAGATTTTTACATCTTCTGCGTATATAGACATAAACGATAAACATGAAGCAAAAATAAAAAGCATCTTTTTCATTGCATAACCTCTCTATTGATATAATAAGCAAACAACATATTTAATGTCTTGTTACTGTAGATTATACTCAATCGCGTGTTTCACGTGAAACACGGGTTCGTAAACAGGCTTAATCTACAGCACAAGACTCTGAGCGAACCCTGCAAGTTTCCGCTTCGCGAAAACTTGAAAAGCAATGTGTCTAACCGGCGCGGCTTACCAAGAGAAAACGGCTGTCTTTTTCTTTATCAGATAAACAAAGCCTGCTTGGCATTTTGCTTCGTAGTCTTGCGCAAAAACCATGTTCTGAGCTTCGCAGCACTTCAGCTCTTCTGCTTCAGCTTTGTCAGCATTGTCTTTGTAAATGATAATCGTCTTGGGGTTAAAGAAACTGTTAACAGCTTTTACAGCTCTTAAAACAGCTTCCTCTTGTCCGGCTTTTGTGTTGCCAATCAGATTTGCCGTTGCACTTGCGCCTGCCTTGCCCTGAAAGCCGGTCAGCACGTTTGTCTTATAGACTAAACTGCATTGAACGCCGCTATTTGAGAGGCGCAGACAAGCTGTGTATTCATCGTCTAAGAACTGCATCTCATGTCCGCAGATTTCACCGAAACAGGCAAGATTTATCTCTTTTTCGACAACCGCCGGAACGGAGTATTTCTGTTCGAGATAAGCCTGCAAATTGAACGCGGCTGCACCGTCTTTATAGATTACGCCGTCTTTGACCGCGCACTGCACGCTTACGGCTATGCAGCCAAGCTTATAGCTTTTGCAAGCTTCAGCAACAACTTCATCGACTGTTTTATCAAACTTCTCAACGCCTGCCCTGCCCGCCCTTTCAACAACAGAATAAGTTGCATCAAAAACAATCCAGACAATCGTTTCAGGCTTTATCTTTATGCAGAGAAAATGCAAATGATTTTTGTTTATGGCGAATCTGTCAAAGCCTTGTTTTTTTATTTCGCCTGATTCAAGCATGCGGTCTATGAGCTTAGACACAACTTTAACAGGCAGCTGTGTAAGTCCTGCAAGCTCTTTTTTTGAGAATTCTCCGCCTGTTTCAAAGGCTTCTTTCACCAGCGAATAGCTTATATTGTCCAGCGTATCAGCATGATTTGAAGCTGATTCTTTCATTTGAGTTTCCTATATTTTCAGTATTTACAATTAATTAGCGCATAATTCATTATATAGCCTATATTTTCATCTAATCTAGAATTTGTCATTGCCGGGCGTGACCCGGCAATCTTTCTATTGATAGATTCCCGCGTCAAGCGCGGGAATGACACAGACGCAGATTCTGTGATGAACCAAGTTCAGCATGACAACTGCCCGGCTATAAAAAAACCGGAGTTTGAAACCAAACCCCGGCTGCCTGATGCTTCTATATAATCACCCCACCCTCCAAGGCAATTATACAAATTA
>CADBUT010000155.1 GCA_902797925.1 uncultured Spirochaetaceae bacterium | reverse complement strand
GAGCGTGAAAGGTTGAACGTAACCATGCACTGATACTGGTTCCAGATGTTCACCATGCGGTTTACTTTGTCTTCCGGAGTATTTACGTTGAGAATGCCGAGGAGCTTATCCCAGTAAGCGCGGAGCTCAGCCATGCCGGCAGCAAATTTTTCAGGCGTGTTGTACTTTTCAATCATGGCAAGAGCTTTTTCTTTGTTGATTGTCTTGCCGTCAGCTTCGAATTTCTTGTCCTGCGGCATTTCAACATAACCGAGGATGAAAACCAAAGTCTTTGATTCGCCAGCTTTGAGCGTAATCTCTTTATAATGAGAGGCGATTGGTGACCAACCGTCTGCAAGAGAATTGCCGCATTTTCCGGCTGTTACTTGCTGCGGGTCGTTGAAACCGTTATAAAGACCGATGAATGTGTCGCGGTCTGTGTCGTAGCCGTCAATTTTGTCGTTAACTGAATAGAACGCAAAATGGTTGCGGCGGTCGCGGTATTCTGTCTTATGATAGATTGTCGAATCTTTGATTTCTACGCGGCCTGTAGAGAAGTTTCTCTGAAAGTTTGTGCAGTCATCCTGAGCATCCCAAAGGCACCATTCTGCGAAAGACCAGAACTTGAAAGTCTTGTCTGATTTTCCTTCGTTTGTAAGCACAACCTGCTGAACTTCGCCGTCATAGTCCTGCGGAACAAAGAAAGTAACTTCTGCCTTGAGGTCGTTTTTCTTTCCTTTAATGATTGTGTAGCCCATACCGTGGCGGCATTCGTATTCATCAAGCTCTGTCTTTACCGGCGACCAACCCGGATTCCAGATTGTGCCGTTGTCGTTGATGTAGAAATAGCGGCCGCCCATGTCGATAGGCACGTTATTGTAGCGGTAGCGTGTAATTCGGCGGAGCCGGGCATCTTTGTAAAAGCTGTAGCCGCCTGCTGTATTAGAAATTAACGAGAAAAAGCCTTGTGTTCCAAGATAGTTAATCCAAGGATAAGGTGTGCGAGGTGTTTCGATAACATACTCGCGGTTTGCATCATCAAAGTGTCCGAACTTCATGATTGTCTCCATCTTATTTAGTTAGTTGATTGCCAATTTCAACCAACTCAAGATAACATTCGCAATATTATTTGTCAATTCGTTTAAAGTTGTTTTAGAAGAAGTGTAGTGGTGATAAAAAAAGGCGCCTTTTAAGACGCCCTGTAAAGTGCCTGTAATCACAATCTGACTGGCACAATATTGTATATTTTCAGCGATTCAAGCCGCTGTAAGCTTTTTCTGATAATGTTTAAGCGCCGCTTTGACGCCAGACTAAATATTCGGACTCCTCATAAATGCCTCCCATGCATGTAACCGGTGTCCGTCCTCATCTCGTTCCTGATTACGCTTTTAATACTAACACGAAAAACAGATATTGCAAGAATTATTTGTCTATATCTTTATGGCAAAAGCTGTGGTATAATATATGTCTTGTCTCTCAAGAAAGAGCTGGATATACTTATGTTATAATCTTGGAATTATTAAATAAAATAAAAGAAGTATGAAAAATAATACTATGTATTATTCAGTCTGTATAAAACAATATATTATAATTTAGTTTTTAATATTTTTCTTTTGTTTTTTTTCGTGGACAGTTCTGCATTTTTTAATGATAATATGTATAGTAAATGAATGGAGGAAATTATGAATTTTTCAAGAAAAACAATTTTGGTAATTCTTGTTTGTATTATATCGCTTTTAATGACTGGCTGCTTCAATGAGAAAGAAAGTCCGTTATATGACAGCGAATGGCTTATGCAGAATATTGACGAAAAGGGCCAGCCGTATTGTCATCAGCTTTTTCTAAAGCCTGATCATGAGGTAACTATGCAGGCATATTATATGAATTCTCCGACAGTAATTGTATGGACAGGCAAATATAAGTTGACCTCAAATAAGCTGGTTTTCACTTTTGAAAAATGTTCCCGTTTTGAAGAAGGAGTAAATACAGGAAGTTATAAAGCCGAACGTGTCATTAAATATTTCCAAGGTGAATTCTTTTATTCTGTAGGTCTGGTAGGCGAAAATAAAGATGAATATCACCTTGAACTTATAAGACCGAAAAACTTTTTCTATGGAAAAAATCTCGATTTCTTTGGAAATCCAATGGAAGAGTTTGTCCGCATAGAGAATGAGTAGCGGGAATCTTCAAATTGCAATTTCGGGGCAAATAAACAAAAGTGCCTGCGGATATTTCAAAGACAGAATATGCTCTTCCTTTTTAACGACGTATGAATTGTTCAGAAATTCAGTAAAAGAAGAGCTTCCTGTCTCGGGGTTTTATTATATTCTGTTGAACAACGGTTTCAGGCGTTATAGCGATTTTTATTACATAAACGATTGTGAATCTTGCAGCGAATGTATACCAATCAGAATTCATGTAAATGATTTCAAGCCGAGCAAAAGCCAGCGGGCAGTGTGGCGCAAAAACCAAGACATAGAAGTGTCGCTAGTCAAGCAGTTCCCTTCTGAATCTTGCCCGGAAAGTTTTGTTTCAGACGAAAAATGTGCTCTTTTCAGAGATTATGATTATTACCATAACGGCGGCGAAGAAGGCTATTCAAAGATGACACTAGATGAAGCGGCGCGCAATCTAAGCCAGATGGTTTCGGGCTATTCTGATGTCTGGAATATGGAATACCGGCTTGACGGACGGCTAGTTGGCGTAGGGGTGCTTGATTTTGCAGAAGATGCTGTATCGGGAAAGAAAGCGCTTTCATCGAATTATTTTTATTATGACACAAGCGCAGAAACGCTCAAGCGCAGTATCGGTGTTTTCAGTGTGTTGAAAGAAATTGAATTGTGCCGCCTTGAAGGCATTGAATATTATTATCTTGGATTATATCTGCCTGGCTGTAGAAAAATGAGCTATAAGGCCAATTATAAGCCTTTTGAGCTGCTTTTAGACGGCAGGTGGACATCAATCACGTCTTAACAAAAAAAGCCGCCTTAACGCTGTGGCGGCTCTTTACGCAATTTTGTGACGCATTAAGAAATGTTGTGTCTTAAAAGTTATCTGTACATGTAAAGGGCAAAAAAGCCTAAGCCCAAAACTATCAGTGTGAGCAGCACTAAGACCCACCACGGAGGCGAATCATTGCCTTTTAAATTTTTGTTTTTGCCGGAATGTTTGTACTTTATGCTTGAACCTGAATCCTCGTTGCTGTTGAACGCGTAGCCGCATACAGGGCAGCCGTCTAGAAATTCAGCCTGCTTGCCTGTTTTGCCGCAACGCGGGCAGCGCACAGATTCAAAGAATTTGCCGCATTTCGGGCAAGACCTTGCATTCGGTTTAACTTCATTTCCGCAGAAATCACAAAAAAATTTAGGCTTTTTCTTTTCCATTGCTTTTCTATAAAACCTTGTTTATGAGCATTTCTTGCAGCCGTCACAAGACGGTGCTTTCTGTGAATCGTTTACATAAAAGCCGCTTCCTTTGAAGCTGATACCTATGTCTGCACTTAAAACTCTATGTACATGCTTTCCGCAGACCGGACATTCCGTTAAAACAGGGTCTGACATTTTTTGAAATGCTTCAAATTTGTGACCGCATTCGTCACAAGCATAATCATAAGTTGGCATTATTTATTCCTCGTTCATGTTAATAATACTAAAAATATCATTTTATGACTAGTATAATTTTTGACGATTATTTCTGAACAGATGCGGCGTCAATCTCTGTGTATGAGCCTTCAGG
>CADBUT010000154.1 GCA_902797925.1 uncultured Spirochaetaceae bacterium | reverse complement strand
TCTTCAAGGCAAGCGCGCAAGACGCTAAATGCGCATTCACGCCTTCATCCGGCGTTGAGCCGTGTGCCTGCTTGCCGTGCGTCTGCACTTTAAGCCACAAAAGGTTTTTCTCCGCAACTTCAATAGTCTCGCCTTTCGGGTCGCCGCCGTCTGGCGTTATGATTAAATCGTTTTTATCAAAAAGCTTGTGGTTCTTTACAAGATATTCAATGCCGTATTTTGAGCCGACTTCTTCGTCAGCAACGAACAAAAGTTTTATCGTATATTCAGGCTCAATTTTCAGCGCATTCAACGCAAGAGCCGCCATTACAGAGCAGACAATGCCCTGCTGGTCGTCTTCGACACCGCGCCCGAAAAGCTTGCCGTCTTTTTGCACAACCTCGAAAGGCGGCGTGTTCCAAAGCTTCTCTTCTCCGGCAGGAACAACATCAAGATGAGACATAATCCAAAGATTTTTCGCGGTTCTGCCTTTCAGCGTTGCAACAAGGTTCGGCCTTACACCGCTTGAAACACGGCTGTCCGGCGCGTCGAAATGCTTCAAATCAGTTACGCCGTGCGCTGCAAGAAATTCTTCTAAAGCCTTGCATTTTGCGCTTTCGCCGTCGCCACCGCTTTCAGGTGCAAGTGCCGGAATTTTCGTGAGAAGCGTTTCAAGCTCCACCGCTGTTGCGGTATTGTCTTTAATATATTTGCAAATTTTCTCAAAATCGTTCATTTAACTGCCTCTTATGCTGATATTACCAAATGAATGAACCGAAGCGCAATACGCCTGCGCAGTCTCTGCATGTACATATCAAGGCAGATTGTATTTTATCCGGCGAAACGCTTTTCTATTTTCCACATTTCCTTTATACTGAAATATCATTCACATTTTTCATGATAGAGGAATCATTATGGTTATTCTTACATTGAACTGCGGAAGTTCTTCCGCAAAATATCAGGTTTATGACTGGGACAACAAAGACGTTCTTGCATCTGGCGTAGTTGAGCGCGTTACACAGGAAGGTTCTGTTATCACTCATAAGGCAAAGGGCAAAGACAAGTTTGTAAAAGAAAGCCCGTGCCCGACACACAAAGAAGCAATTGAATTAATCATCAAGGCAATCACAGACCCAAAAGTCGGCGTCATCAGCGACATGAGCGTTATCAAGGCAGTTGGCCACCGCGTTCTCCATGGTGGCGACAAATTCACAAAGTCTGTAATCTGCACACCGGAAATCATCGAAACATTCCGCTCAGTTCAGGATCTTGGCCCGCTGCACAACCCTGCAAACATTATGGGTATTGAAGCCGCACAAAAAGTTCTGCCTGACGTGCCGCACTGCGCCGTAATGGACACAGCCTGGCACCAGACAATGCCTGCCACAAGCTTTATGTACGCAATTCCGCATGAATGGTACGAAAAATACGCCGCCCGCCGCTACGGTTTCCACGGCACATCTTTCCTTTATACAGCAAAACGTGCTTCTGTTCTTCTTCACAAAGAGCCGAAAGACACAAACGTAATTATTGCACATATCGGAAACGGTGCTTCAATGTGTGCTGTTAAAAACGGCAAATGCTTTGACACATCAATGGGTATTACGCCGCTTGAAGGTCTTGTAATGGGCACACGCACAGGCGACATGGACCCGGCACTTGCATTCTACATCATGCGCAAGACAGGCATGACACCGGCTGAAATGGACACAGCCATGAACAAGAAATCTGGTCTTCTCGGCATTACAGGCAAATACACAGACCGCCGCGACGTTCAGAAAGCAGCAGAAGCCGGCGATGAAAAAGCAATTCTTGCTGTTGAAATGGAATGTTACCGCCTCAAAAAGTATTTCGGTGCTTATATGGCTGCAGTCGGCGGCGCAGAAGCAATCGTATTCACAGCCGGTGTCGGCGAGCACGCACCGCTTATCCGCGAAAAATGCCTTGAAGGCCTTGAATTCCTCGGCATCAAACTTGACAAGAAGAAGAACCAGCTTGCAAACTCAAGCAATGCTGAAACATGCATTAGCGCAGACGATTCAAAAGTCAAGATTTTCGTAATTCCGACAGACGAAGAGCTTGTAATGACAGAAGACGCCTACGCTCTGATGAAG
>CADBUT010000153.1 GCA_902797925.1 uncultured Spirochaetaceae bacterium | reverse complement strand
CAACTGGGAGATCATATCGATGCTGCTGAGTATGCAGGGCATTCAGAGCACCCGGGCGGAAAACGGCCAGAAGGCGGTAGACGCCATAAAGGCAGCCCGGAGAGGCGACTACGACCTGATATTTATGGACATACAGATGCCGGTGATGAACGGCCTTGACGCAACCAGAACAATCCGGAAATTGAAAAATCCTTGGGCAGCAGCCATTCCGATTGTGGCAATGACGGCAGACGCATTTTCAGAAAACATTACGGAATGTCTGGATGCCGGAATGAACGGGCATATTGCAAAACCGATAAACATCAAATTAGTCGTCAAAGAAATCCGGAGAATCAAGGAGGAAAGAAAACAACCATGAAAAAGATAATGTACATAGCTTTTGCAGTTCTGATGATTTTTGCTCTGGCTGCATGTACCGCAAAGAAACAGGAAGCAGCTACCAAGGCGAGCTTCCGCCCCGCTCTTGATACTTCGGTCAGCTGCCATATCCGCATAGCAGGCAGTTACAACAACTTTGAAGCACTTGAAGCTGAATTTGACCGTTTCAATGATTACTATCCCAATGTGGAACTTATGTTCACCAAGATTGATGATTACAACAACATGATCGGCACGGTTCTCAACGGAAACGATGCACCCGACATATACGTCAATTACTCATGGATGTATGGCCGTGAACAATACAAATCTTCTATTGCCCATGCTGAAAATTTGGCAGATTCTGCGCTGGGGCTTGATTTGGACTGCATCCGAAGCAACATTCTTTTGAATACAGACGACGGTACGCTTCCGATGGTTCCGGTTTTTTCAAACACCTACGGAATGCTTGTGAACAACAGCCTTTTTGAAAAAGAGGGCTTAAGAGTTCCCACAACTTATCAGGAACTAATTGCAGTTTGTAATGCGTTTCACCAAAAGGGCTATGAAAACCCGGTTATGGGCTACTCCAAGCAAGAAACTACATCGCTTTTCACTGTGGCAATCTATCCGTATTTCTGCGGAACAGTGGCACATAATGCCGAAGCAGTCAAGAAGCTCAATTCACTTGATGCCTCCGCCGGTGAATATACGCGCCCTTCTCTTGAGAAGATAGTTCAGTTTGTGAATGACAGCCACATAAATCTTGATGCCTGCGCAAAAATCCGAAACAACTATGATGCCGTGATTCTCCGCTTTTTTGAAGGTGACGTTCCGATGATGGCCTGCTCGGGAGATACCGTCTCAGGAACAAAGAAACGCGAAAGCCGCTCAGAAGCATTTATTGCAAAACCGTTTTCATACACCTTTGTTCCTGATCCAATGTCAGACGAAGGTTCTATTTTCCTTGATATGTCGAATTTGCAGTTCTCTGTAAACAAAGACAGTAAAAATCTGGAAATGGCAAATGAATTCATGCGTTTTCTTGTTACGCCGCAGGAACTGAACGAGATGGCACAGAACAAAGGGCTTATGTCGCCGACAAAAGACCTGTCTTTCAACAGCATGTACGCCGCATTCGGGGCAGTCCCAGAATCCCAGATTCTCTCTCCGGAAGAATTCGGTTTGACAGATGATGCTGTCAAACAACTAAGGCAAGCCGTTTTCTGTGTCGGAACAGGCAAAATGACCATAGACGAAGCCGTCGCGAGCTATGGCAGTTTTCCACAATAACCGAACCCTGCAACAAACAGACCGACAAAAAGCATAACAAGCCAGGAATAATCAGCCATAATTCCGGCTGGGCGCTCTCGCCGAAATCCACTCGACAAAACGGCTTCACCACTTCGTGGTTGCAGAGGTTTTGTCTCGCAGCTTTCGTCTACGCACCAGCCGGGCTTTGACTACATTTTTCAGACATTTATCATAGGTTTTCACTATCTGACTTGATCGGGCAATCTTGGCAAAAGGAAGCAATTATCAAATGATATTTCGCCCAAAACGAAAAAAGAAAGCAAATATCATTTGATATTCAGTAGGTCAAAACTTGCAGCGGTTCGCCAGACAAGGCTTATATTGTAATATAAGCTTAATTGCGAACCCGAGATTGCCGGGTCACGCCCGGCAATGACAGGTTAAAAAACTTACCCGCGAAGCACAACCTAAAACGTAGATTAAATCTGGGTTATTAGGGGCGTGAAGCCCCTAATCGCTGCTGGAAAAAAGAGGGGTTTTAGGGCTCTTTTCGCATCAGTTAATCATCTTGTAATCCATAACTCT
>CADBUT010000152.1 GCA_902797925.1 uncultured Spirochaetaceae bacterium | reverse complement strand
GCGCAAGACACGAAAAGCACAAACGAAAGCGCAAGCACTGCGGAGAGCATTCTCTTTAAATTTTTCATGGATTTTCCTTTTTATAATTTTATCTGGTATGAAAATAGAAAGGGCTGCCTAATTAACATGCAAAGCAGACCCCGAAACAAGTTCGGGGTGACATTTATTTGCAAGCTTAACAGACAGCCCGTTTTCTAGATTATCTATTAGTTGAATGTTGCTATTGTGCGGTTGGTGCGCTCAAGAGCTTTGTCTTTGCCAAGAATCAAGATTGAACCCATGAGCGGCGGCGAGATTCTGCTGCCTGTAACCGCCATGCGGATAGGCATCATAAAGTCGCCGAGCTTTATGCCAAGCTCTTCTGCCATGCTCTTTGCAAGTTCTTCCTGCTTTTCATGATCCGGAATATCGAAAAGCTTTTCGATGAATTCCTTTGACTTGACGAGAACTTCTTTTGTTTTTGCTTCGTCAAGACGCTTAGGAACAATCTCTGCAACCGGCGGAACAGCCACGTTCTTGAACAAAAAGCCCACCATTTCAGCGGCATCAGTCAAGAAATGAAGCCTTTCTTTGATAAGCGGCATAAGCGCAAGAAGTTTTGCCCTAATTTCGGCGTCGCTCAAGTTTTCAGCGCCAGCCTTGAGTGCAGGCTCTGCAATGCAGAGCTTGCCGTCTTTCAGTGCAATGCCCGAATATTCAGGGCCGACATGCGGTGCAGGGAATTCTTCGCTTGCGTTAATCGGAATTGCCGCATCGCCAGTGCCGGTGATGAATGGAATCGTAGCTTCGAGAAGCTCTTCGTCGCTCATAAGGCGCATGTACTGGCCGTTGAACCATTCAAGTTTCTTGTAATCGAAAACGGCAGGCGCTTTGTTGAGATGCTCAAGCTTGAAAAGCTTTTCAAGTTCAGGCAGCTCATACATGTCGCGGCCGTCTTCATAAGAACAGCCGAGCATAGCAACATAGTTGATAAGAGCTTTAGGCAGATAACCGCGTGCTCTGAATTCGTTTACGCTTGTTGCGCCGTGTCTCTTTGAAAGCTTATGTCCGTCGCTGCCCATTACCATAGGAAGATGGCAGTATTCAGGGTAATCCCAGCCGAAAGCCTTGTACATAATTACATGCATCGGCGTAGACGGAATCCATTCCTGCGCGCGCATAACGTGGCTTATTTTCATAAAATGGTCGTCAACAACGTTTGCAAGGTGATATGTCGGAAAACCGTCTGTCTTTAAAAGGATTGGGTCTGGCGAAACGTCTTCGTTTTTCCATTCAATATCGCCGAGAAGCGCATCGTGAAAGCGTGTTTCGCCTTCCATCGGCACTTTGAGGCGGATAACGTGCGGCTTGCCTGCATCGAGGTTAGCCTTTACTTCTTCCGGAGTAAGATGGCGGCATTCGCGGTCATATCCCGGCGGCATCTTGTTTTTTGTCTGAATAATGCGGATTCTCTCAAGACGCTCTTCATCGCAGAAGCAGTAATAAGCCTGGCCTTTGGCAACAAGCTCTTCCGCATATTTTTTGTAAATGTCGAATCTTTCAGACTGAACATACGGGCCGTATTCGCCGCCTTTCGGGCCGCCTTCGTCCCATTCAATGCCGAGCCAGGCGAGCGTGTCGTAAAGGTTCTGTACATATTCTTCGCCGTATCTTGTGCGGTCTGTGTCTTCAAGCCTTAAAATGAATTTGCCGCCGTTTGCACGCGCAAACAAATAATTGAAAAGTGCGGTTCTTACACCGCCGATATGCTGCATTCCTGTTGGAGATGGCGCATAACGAACTCTGACTTCTTTATCTGCCATAAAAAACCTCTTACTTAATCTGTAAAACGTGAAAGCTTACTATACAATTTTTGCCTGATTTTGGATAGTGTTATTGAATGAACGCTTTTTCGATTTCGGCGATGTAAAGCTCATGCACATCGTCTTTCCACATTGCGTTTCTAAGCTTTTCATCGTTGAGGGCGGCGGCGTTCATCGGCTGGCTGTAAAGCTTTTTGCAGACAAGCACGAGGCGGCTTTCTTTGAACCAAACAGTGCCTTCGCCTTTTTCAACTGAAAAGCCGCAAGCCTTCACCTTGTCTTCATCACGGCCGCTCTTGCTGCCGCAATAATTGAGCTGCTCGCGGTATTTTCCGTCCATCACGCAGATTGAGAATTTCTCGCCTGAGTCGATGAAGCTTTTGGTGAAGCGCGACGGGCGTATATAAACTGTGGCGACGTTTTTGCCCCACATTATGCCGAAGCCGCCCCAGCTTGCGGTCATCATGTTCGTTCTTCCGTCTTTTTCAGCCGTAATGAGCATCCAGTCTTTTCCGATTACCTTAAAAGGATTTTCGTTCCATTCTTCAAGTTTTATTTCTTTCATGCCTATACTATACAATGTTTTTTTCCTATAAAGAAGTGGGGCAGCTCTAAAGTTGTCTCTGAAACTGAAGTTTTTAGATTTTCCAGTATATTTTTTATATTATTTGCGCTAGAATGAACTATAACTAAATATTCAAAGGAATAATTATGAGCGACAAAAGACTTAGAAAATCACGCGACAAGAAACTTTGCGGCGTATGCGGCGGAGTTGCAGAATATCTTGATATGGACCCGACAATCGTAAGGATTATCTGGCTTGTTCTCGTGCTTTGTGCCGGAACAGGAGTTTTGGCATATATCATTGCCGCAATCTTGATGCCGAATTCATAAGCGGCTTGTAATGCTTGCGGCTGCTGCAAACAGCCGCATTTTCATGCTATGAAAATAGACTTACTCACACAGGTTGGCTACAAGATTGCGCAGGACGAAGGGCAGTTCTGCTTTGGCATAGATGCAGTGCTGCTTGCAGATTTTGCTTCAAAGAAAATCAGGCACAATTCAAATGTAATTGACTTGTGTTCAGGCAACGGCATAATTGCGCTGCTTTTATGCGGGCTGACAAAAGCCGCAACAGTTACGGCACTTGAAATTCAAAAAAAAGCTTGCAACCTTGCCGCAGAATCTGTAAAGCTGAACGCCCTTCAAGAGCGGCTGCGTATCGTGAACGGCGACTTGAAGAATGTGCAGCAGCTTTTTGAAAAATACAGCTTCGGCTCTGTTGTCTGCAACCCGCCTTATGTAAAGGCCACGCACGGAAAAGAATGTGCCGCAAACGCAAAGTCTATTGCCCGGCACGAAATCTTATGCACGCTCGATGACGTGATAAAGGCGGCAGATTATCTTTTAAAGCCCAACGGCAGCTTTTTTATGATTCACCGGCCGGAAAGATTGGGCGAAATATTCGTGGCGCTTAGCAAATACAAGCTTGAAGCTTCGGAACTCCGCATGGTTCAGCCGGCGGCAGATTCTGCGCCGACAATGGTGCTTATTCAGGCAAAAAAG
>CADBUT010000151.1 GCA_902797925.1 uncultured Spirochaetaceae bacterium | reverse complement strand
TTATTGCTTCATCTATTCATGCGAGACTATGCGCGAACTTTGCTATGCAACTTGCGAGTACCCGCGCAAATATTTTGTCTCAGGCGGTGTGCTAGTTTCTAACGAAGGCGGCAACAACCACGGCAGCATCATCAAGATAAAAGACAGCTGGTACGTTTTCTATCACCGGCAGACAAACGGCAACTGGTACAGCCGTCAGGGCTGCGCCGAAAAGATTGAGATTCTGCCAGACGGTTCAATTCCGCAAGTTGAGATGACTTCTTGCGGCCTGAACGGCGCACCTCTTAATGGCAAGGGCGAATATTCAGCGCACATTGCATGCAGCCTTTATAATAGAAAAGAAAACAACTTTTTCACGCCCGGCAGCTACCCGCGCCTTACGCAAGACGGAAAAGACGGCGATGAAATTGAAGGCCACATCGAAAACATAAGAGGCGGCGACACAATCGGCTTCAAATACTTTGACTTCAAAGACACAAAGAAGATTACGATTATCACGCGCGGCTATTGCAGCGGCACTTTTGAGGTTAAAACCGCACTTGATGCGCCCGCTCTTGCCAAAATCAAGGTTGAATTCACAAACAACTGGGAAAAATTCTCAAGCCCGGTAGACCTTTCGTGCGGCAAAGCACCGCTCTACCTCACTTATTGCGGCAACGACGTAGCCATGCTCAAAGGCATAATACTAGAATAAAACTGCATCTGTCTGAGCCCGCTCTCAGCGGATTCCGTTTCAGCAAAACGGCTTTCAGCCGCCGCTCCTGTATTTCGGGATTTCAAGGCTATATTTGGCGTAGATGCTGAAATAAATTCAGCATGACAGTATTTTTCTGGTGGAAAGTAGAGACTTGCGGACGCGGACTGCCTCATGGCTTTGCCATGCGAGCAGGACGACGAACGCAAGGAACGGATTTTCACCAGAAAATCCTTGGCAAAACTGATTAAACCTGCTCAACGGTTACGCGGTTTTTGCCGTTGCGCTTAGAAATGTACATACACTTGTCGGCGGTGTTTATAAGCTTTGAAATCTTGGTAGCCGACATGTCGTGTGTTATGCAGACACCGATACTGAGCGTTATCTTTATTTCTTTGTTTTCGTGCATAATGATGCTGCGCTCAACAACCTTTCTAAGCTCTTCTGCAATCTGCACAGGATCAATGTTTTCATCATAAACAAAGGTGTTGAACTCTTCACCGCCCCAACGGCAGTAAAGCGAAGTATCACCAAAAACAGAAACCAGCTTGCACGCCACATTTTTCAAGACCAAATCACCTGCATCATGTCCATAAACATCGTTGACCTGCTTAAAATAGTCCAAGTCCATCATGATTACGGCAACTGTCTTCTTTTCAGGCTTCAGGTACAATTGGTCAATTTTTTTGTTAAAGCCATATCTGTTATAAAGTCCTGTCAGCTCGTCGTGCTCGGCGGCACGGTTTGCAATTCTAAGTGCTTCCTGCTGCCTAAGCTCTGCCTTCTTAAGTTCATCTATAATGCGAGTCAGGAAAAGCGCCTCGACAACATTGCCGTCATCATCATGCTTGTAAGGCACAAACATGAAATTCTGCCAGCCGTTCATTTTTGAGAGAATATCATCAGACAGAACACCCTGCTTTTTCAGTCTGTCAGGCAGAGTGTCAATGTTCAGGAACTGCTGGTGCTCGTGAAGAATTTCAAGACTCAGGTCATTATCGCACCAGGTATTCCAAATTTGCTTTAACGGCTGCACCGTAGACATTGTTTTAACGCCCGTATTCAGCATCTCAAGCGAATTGTTCTTAAAGTCCATAAGATACATTGAATGGAAAATGCGCTCGATGCTGCTCAAAAAAGAAACACGTTCCTGAATGGCAATTTCTTTTTCAACCTGGTTCTTCTTTTCTTCTGTTATGTCCTGAACACAAAGCGTAACTGTCTTGATTTTTCCGTCTCTGGCACGCGATGAAACAATAATATAAGCGCGCAGCCACATACCGTGAGGCTCCTGATATTCAATAGACAATACGTCCTTGTTTTTCATGCGCTCGTCCAATGTACTGAAATTGAACCATGCATGGATTTTGTTCCGATTTTCTTCATCAAGCGTATTTATCCACGCATTAATAGTCTCTTCAAATGTTTCGCCTTGAAGCGAGTTGAGAAATTCAGAATTCTTAAAGACTGTATACTTACGTGTTTCAAGGTCTACACTGCAACACTGAATATAAACATCTGAAAGTGATCTCGCAATTTGATATGCACTCTCAAGGTTTGCAAGATACTCGCGCTCTTTCTGCCGCTGCCCGTCAAGATTTTCAGTAATGAATGTCAGAGACTTTATATGATTGTGCTTATTTTTTTCTGTTGCAATAAGCGTGCCTTTGAGCAGCTTTCCTTTTTCGTTGACAAACTCAACACTGTCAAAGTCTTTGTTCTTAAGCCGTGCATCAACCGTAGAAAAATCCATAAACTTATGCATAACAGCGCGTGAACTTTCCGGCATTTCGTTTATCCAGTCGTTTATGGCAATGCTGATATCAATTGTGCCGTCATATAATTTAAGAGATTTATCATCTTTAAGAGTAAGATACGTCTGGTGCTCCAAATCAAAATTAAAGCATGAATAATAAGCATTCGTAAGCGATTTTGTAATCTTATAAGCCTGAAGCAGAGAATCTGCATGGCGGAGTTCGCGGCGCTTAATCTCGTCAATGCAGCGGATCAAGAACAAAGCTTCAGTAACAAGCCCTGCCTCGTTGCGTACATAAGGTACAATAAGCACATTTACCCAGCCGTTTGTAATTGTAAGCACATCGTCAGACAAAGAGCCCTGCTCAGTAAGTCTTTTCTGCAGCGTGTTGAAATTCAAAAACTCTTTGTTTGTTTCATACGCTTCAGGCGTAAAGTCTTTGGCACACCATGATTCCCAGACATATTTAAGAGGCAGGTTCTGGTCTTTAACGCCGCTTTTTCCGTTGAGAACCACAAACGTATTGTCAGTGAAGCTTCCGCGGTACATTGAAAGATAAATGTCAGCAATACTCTTGAGAAATGTCAGCTGGTTTTCAAGATATTTCTGGTGTTCAAGAGCCGCAAGCCGCTCGCTGTTTATATCCTGCGAAACAAAGGTAACAGACGACACCTCATTCATCACATTCCGCGAACAGACAATCAGCTGACCTCTGTGCCAGTTGTCTTGTGAATCAATAAATTCAACTGTTTCAGTGTCCTTTGTCTTCATCCGTTTATTCAGAGTTGAAAAATCAAAGAAGCTTGAAAGCTTTTCAGCTGACTCCGCAGGAAGCTCGCTGAGTCTTCTTGAAATAAAGCTTTGTATGCCGGAACCTTCAGGCAGACCGTTACTGGTATAATCTTTAAGCAGTGAATATGTATTATGTTCAAGATCAAAACTGCAAACCTGCTTGTACGCATTCATCAAAGATTGTGTCAGCTGATAAGACTTAGAGATTTGCGTCATCATCTCGCGCTCTGTAATGTCAAGAAGACTGCGGAGCACTGTTACAGAACCATCAGAGCCTTCTATAAGCTGCATAGTTCCATAACAATAAATTACGTCCGGCGAATTATGATGGCGGATTCTGTATTTGCAGGTCACAACATGACCAGGCCTGAGCATTGCAACTGTGTCTTTGATTATGTGCCTGTCTTCTTCAACTGTAGTGCTCGCAACACCGTCAATAAATTCAGACTGCATCTGGTCTACTGTTCCATAGCCGAGAATATCAAGCGCGGTCTTGTTTGCAAAAACAATCTCAGACGTATCTTTTTTATATTGAAGAATTCCGCAAGAAATTGAAGCAAGCAGAGTATACATGTTCTTTCTCGCCTGCTCTTCTGTAGAAAATTTCTGATAGGCAAAAAGCATTCTTGAAGATTCGGTCGTATCATAGATAACAATATTCGCAATAATGTGACCGTCACCCTTCCGCTTGGAAATCAGAATCATCTTTCTACGGTATGAATCGTTGTATCTGAGTTTATAATCAATATGAAGATTCCGCTCGCCCTTTTCAAAAGACTGAATGAGCGCGGCTGCCGACTGAATATAAAGCGCGTTGTGTGCTTCGTGAACTATGTCGTATTTTACGTTCCACAAAGTAATATAGTTGTCATAGTTCATTGGAAAAACAAGTCCGTCGGTCTGATATTCGGGCGCATTGAAAATTGGTGTCTGATAAATCATGTTGTCCGTAAGGTCTGCCTGATAGCTGCAGAGCGACCCTGTAAGCACAGCTTCGCGGTAAAACTCGCGCTCATCATCGATTTCATCTTTTAATTTTGTGATGTCTGTACCGGTAATAAGCATGTAATCTTTGCCCTGCCACTTTATCGGTGACGCGCCAGCAAGCACTGTCATACCGTCCGGACGTTTTTTCTGGCTGAATCTACGTTCGCCCGTTTTCAGGTAGCTCACTACAGGACAGTTCGGGCATGGTGCGCCGTTGTTCATATAAACTGAATAGCACGGTTTTCCAAGCAGTGGCTCGCCGTTATAAAAATCGCGGATTGCTTTGTTGACGTGTACAACTTTAAATGTCTCTGGATCAATGATATAAATGAATTCTGGCTGCAAATCAAAAGCTGCGAAATAATCTTCTGGAAGAATATCACCGGTCTGTTTGTTTTTGCTGTTTCTCATTATTATGAATTATAACCCGTTTGTCTAAAAATGCAAAATTCTTTTCGTAATACCATATGTCTGCCGGAAATCCGTTACTTGCGTCCATCAGGAAAGCCTGCATCAAAGCACAATCTCTGAAACATGCTCACGGCGGTTTCGTGCCAAAGCCTCGCAGTGACTCCCTTCGGGGTCAAGGCGAGGTTTGTCCCGCCTCCGCCTCCGCATGTTTCTGCCTTTGCCGACAGTTCTGCACTCCGCTGCCCTACGCATCTGTTTATCAGCGCAAAAATCACCGCATGCGTCCCGCTCGGACTGTTATGCTTTTACAAGATTTGCACCTGCCGTCTTTGCGAGGAGCAGCGCGACGAAGCAATCCAACAATTTGCACCATTCCGCCACGTGTCATTGCCCGACTTGATCGGGCAATCTTTTGAGCAAATCTTATGATATGGTTTGTTGCTTTCACATGAAGTGAGAGAACCACAAAATATGGTTTATTTCTTCTGCATGAAGTGGACAAACCACAAAATATGGTTTGTCAGTTTCACTTGAAGTGAGCAAACCACAAAATGTGGTTTGTTACTTTCACTTGAAGTGAGCAAATCTCAAAATGTGGTTTATTAGTTTCACTTGAAGTGAGTAAACCACAAAATGTGGTTTATTGTTTCCACTTGAAGTGAGCAAACCACAAAATGTGGTTTATTGCTTCCACTTGAAGCGAGCAAACCACAAAATGTGGTTTGTTAGTTTCACTTGAAGTGAGCAAACCGCTAAATGCAGATTTTGTCTTTTTTCTCTACTATCCGTTTGCTGAAATTTACGCCTAAAAGATGAACTGAAAAGCGGTTATTTATACCGGGTATAAAAAAGCCAATATAATCAATCAGCCATAATATTTCAGATACATAAAACAATATTTTCATTTCTGAATGATATGCACCCACATATGTAACTGCAAGAGCGTAATATATAAAATTGGCTACAAAAATTCTCCATTTGCCTTTTTCACATAAATATTCATAACCAACCAAAGCAAAACCAAGGCTTCGTTTTTTTATATTCGTGAACAGCAAATAGATAACACCTAAAGCCCATACTAATAAAAACAGCGCGGCAAATAATATTTTATGTGATTCGTAAAAATATATTACAGCTAAATATGAACAGCCCAAAGCGGAAAGTAGTGTAACAAAGCTGTCAATAAACGTAGCCTGCAAAAACGAAACTAATTTTTTCATTTTATAATCCTTTAGTTTTTTATATTCTGGCTTTTCTTTGCGGCGCACAGGGAGGCGTAGGCTTCGGAGAGAAAGTCGGAGACGCAGGTCATGGTCTGGGTGTATTTGGCAAAGCCTATGCAGACTGACACATTCCAGTTGCGGCCGTTTGCATCGTTGCGGCGTGCCACATTCCGCCTGATTCCTTCGTTTATAATGAGAATCTGCTCTTCGGTCGAGATTTCGCC
>CADBUT010000150.1 GCA_902797925.1 uncultured Spirochaetaceae bacterium | reverse complement strand
GTAGGTTATCTTGTTACAGTAGATGGAGTTACAGTCTATCATGCCGGCGATACATCAATGATAGAGCAGATGAAAAATCTTAAGGCGCGCAACATTGACTATGCCATGTACCCGATTGACGGCATTTACAACATGGATGCTGCTGAAGCTACAGAAGTTGCAAATCTTGTAGGCGCGCGTTTCAATATTCCCATTCATGAATTTGACCAGGGTAACAGCAAAAAATCTGACAAATTTACTCCGGCGGGACGTCTTATCCTTGAATATGGTGAAACTATTACCATAAAGCCTGAATAATTTCAGCTTTTAAGGCTTGCTAAATTCAGCAAGGTATGATATATATTTAGAGATATTGGAGTTATTCAGCCTGTATGACAAAGACTGTTGCACTGCAGCTATGTGACGAATACAATTTTGATGATGTTTACGCAGCCATAAAGCGCATGTTTGAGCTTGTGCCGCCGCCTGACGTTACAGGCAAGGCAGTGCTTCTCAAACCGAATATACTTTCTCCTAAAAAGCCGGAAGCCGCCGTCTGCACGCACCCTGTTGTTGTGGGTGCAAGCGTAAAGGCGTTTGTTGAACTTGGCGCAAAGCGTGTCATAGTCGGCGAATCTCCGGCAACGGCAAACCCGACTTATGCCGCTAAATCTACAGGCATGTATGAGCAGATTCTTAAGAACGGCGGCGAGTGGGTCGAATTTTCCGGGCAGCACATTGTTCAGTGCGAAGAGGGTAAAATCGTAAAGATTCTTGATTTTGCTGAAGCATTCACGCAGGCAGATGTCGTAGTTTCTCTTTCTAAGCTGAAAAGCCATCAGTTCATGTCTTACACCGGCGCAATGAAAAACCTTTTCGGGCTGGTTGTAGGCTTAAAGAAGGCGCAGACACATTATAGATTTTCTAATAAAAACGACTTTGCGGCTTTTTTGACAGACCTGAACATTGCCGCAAACGCTCAGTACGCCATAATGGACGCAATCGTCGGCATGGAGGGGCCGGGCGGGCCGGGCAACGGTGACCCGGTAAAGCTGGGCTTTTTGGCGGCTTCAGACAATATCCTTGCGCTCGACTGGACTTGTGCAAGTCTTGTGGGCTATGACCCGTATCAGGTTGCAAACCTGAAAGACGCAATGGAACGCCGCCGCTGGCTCAATTCGCCGGACGAGATAAGCACCGCAGGCGCAAGCCTCGCCGAAATCAGCGTCAGCACCAAAAAATTCAAGGCCGTCCACGATTCAGTTGCGGCAGTAACGCTTCAGCGAATGCTTCCGGGTTTTATTAATTCGGCGGCAAAGCTTGTGTTTGTCAAAACGCCGCGCTTTCATGCTGAAAAGTGCATCCGCTGCGGCCGCTGTGCCGAAATATGTCCGCCGCATATCTTGCGTTTTTCGGCTTATGCTGACGGCATAGACCAGGCAACAATTGATGCCGCGCCAAACAAGAACGCCGCAAAAGATGCGCACATCTATATGCTTGACAGAAAGAAGTGCCTGCACTGCTTCTGCTGCCACGAAATCTGCCCAGTAGAGGCGATTACGCTCCACAGATTCTAGTGTAAACCCATGATTATTGTTGGTGCATAGCTCTATAGGATTGTATTTTTCTGGCGGAAAGAAGTGAATTGCGGACGCGAACTGCCTCGTGGGAGCGAGCGGAAGCGAGTCTAACCACCAATTATTCCACGCGAGCAGTGAGACGGACGCAAGTAACGGATTCCCGCCAAGCAAAATCTCATTCTAATGCCTTTTATGCTGAATCCCTGCAGGTTCTAGTTTTCCCATTGCATAAACCTTCGATATTGTTGTAATATACGGAGTTATGAAATTATCTACTTTTAAAGGCGGTGTACATCCGCCTGAAAATAAAAAGCTTTCTTCAGCTTATGCAATTGAAGAAGCCATGCCGTCAACAAAGACAGTCGTAATTCCAATAACACAGGGCGGCGCACCAAATGTGCCGTGCGTTTCTGTCGGAAATTCTGTCGCAAAAGGACAGATTATCGCAGACGGAACAGGTGCTTTTTCTGTTCCAGTTCATGCTTCAATTGCCGGCATCGTCAAAAAGATTGAACCGCACCTTGTTACAGGCAACACTGAAGCATTGTGCATTGTCATAGAAGCAGACGGCACAGACCGCACATCTTATCTGCCGCCGCTTGACCCATTCTCATGTGAAAAATCTGCCGCCATTGAGCGCGTGCGCCAGTGCGGCATTGTAGGCATGGGCGGTGCGGCTTTTCCGGCTCATGTAAAGCTTAATGTTCCTGCTGACAAGACAATAGACTGCGTTATAGCAAACGCCGCCGAGTGCGAGCCTTATCTTACAATTGATGAGCGCGCTCTTATTGAAGACGCTGACAAAATTGTAGACGGGCTTGCTATTTCTATGTATTTAACAGGCGCAAAACGTGCTGTTATCGCTGTTGAAAACAATAAAGCTTATGCAGTTGAGAATATCGAACAGGCAATCGCAAAAAGCGGTTCTAGCAACATTTCAGTTAAGCTGCTTAAGACAAAATATCCGCAGGGCGGCGAAAAGCTGCTCGTTAAGGCTGTTCTCGGCCGCGAAATTCCTTCAAGAAAGCTGCCGGCTGATGCAGGCTGCGTCATTCAGAATGTGGGCACGCTTATTGCAATGTCAGACGCATTCAGATTGGGCAAGCCGCTTATAGAGCGCGCCCTTACAATTTCGGGCGGCTGCTGCGAAACACCGAAGAACCTCCGCGTTCCGGTCGGTACTTTGATCGGTGACTTAATTCCAGAAGTTATAAAGCTTAAGCCCGGCGTAAAAAAGATTATCAGCGGCGGTCCTATGATGGGCTTTTCGATGATGAACGCACAGTTTCCGGTACAGAAAAACACGTCTGGTGTGCTGTTTCTTTCTGAAAAAGAAGTGTCGCTTAATGCAGAAACGCCGTGCATCGGCTGCGGCAACTGCGTGAACGCGTGCCCGTGCAGACTTACGCCTGTAATGATGATGCGTTCAGTTAAGGCTGAAAACCTTGATGCTGCAATCAAATATGGCTTGCTGGACTGCAATGAATGCGGTGCGTGCGCATACGTCTGCCCTGCAAAAGTGCGTCTTGTTCAGTATTTCAGACTTGGCAAGATGAAAAACCGCGAAATTATGGAAAAAAACAAGGCAAACGCAGCTGAAGCCCAAAAAGGAGCAAAGTAATGAGCGCACCATCTGATGTAAACGAGATTTATCTTTCTTCAAGCCCGCATATTACCAATGATAATTCAACACAAAAAATAATGTGTACAGTTATTGTGGCTTTGCTGCCGCTGTGCGTTTTTGGTGTTATTCTTTTCGGTTTGAACGCGCTGCTTACGCTGCTTGTAACAAGCGTTTCAAGCGTTGTCTTTGAGTTTCTGTTCAGAAAGCTTACAAAACAGCCGGTTCGCTCAAGCGACTGCTCTGCTTTGGTAAGCGGCCTTATGCTCGGTCTTGTGTTGCCGCCAGATTTGCCGCTGTGGCTGCCTGTGCTTGCCTCTCTTGTTTCAATTGTTATTGCAAAAGAGTTTTTTGGCGGGCTGGGCGCAAACGTTTTCAACCCGGCATTGGTCGGACGCGCATTTCTGTTTGTCAGCTTTCCGAAGCTTATGGGCACATGGAAAGCACCTGCTTTTGCAGTTGATGCTGTTTCTTCGGCAACACCGCTTGCAATCGGCAGAAATTTAGCTTCTGTATCAGATATGTTTTTCGGTACTACAGGCGGCTGTATAGGCGAGACAAGCGCGCTGCTGATACTGCTCGCTTTTGTTTATCTTGTATGCACAAAGATAATTGACTGGCGCACGCCTGTTGCGATGGTTGCCACAACCGTTCTTTACGGCTGGCTTTTTACAGGTTCATACGGCTTAGGTTCTGGCGATGCGCTTTTTGAGCTGTTGTCAGGCGGCCTTCTTTTTGGTGCTGTGTTCATGGCGACAGACTACGCCACATCGCCTGTAACAAAGAAGGGCAGGCTGCTTTTCGGTTTCGGCTGCGGTCTTATTACAGCTATTATCCGTCAGTTCAGCGGCTACCCGGAAGGCGTTATGTTCAGCATTCTTATTATGAACG
>CADBUT010000149.1 GCA_902797925.1 uncultured Spirochaetaceae bacterium | reverse complement strand
GGAGTTATTTCAAAATAAACACGGTGAGATTTCTGTTCAACAAGCAGTGCAACGCGGCGCAATGCTTCTGAAAGCTCTTTTTTGTCAATCTCAAAATAGAATTCCTGTTTTTCTGGAATAACGCGCTGATAGTTAGGAAAAGCTCCGTCAATAAGAACCGAAGAAAGGTCATAATTTCCAAATTTAAAGAAAATCGTTTTGTCTAAAACAGAAATAAAGATATTGCCTTCAGCAGGTGCTCTTTTTAAAATAATATTAAGAACTTTTATAGGAATGATGATCTGATTAAAGTCATTTACACCCTGAACAAGAGGTTTTGCAATATATGCAAGACGGCGTCCGTCTGTAGCAACCATAACAAGGTTTTCGTCTTTTTTCTCAAATGAAACGCCATTCATAAAGTATCTTGTCTGATCATCAGAAACAGCAAAAATTGTCTGTGTAATCATTTTCTTAAATTCACCGGAAGATACTTCAAAATAAGGAATTGTATCATTTGATGAAAATTCAGGAAATTTGTCACTTGCAATGCTCTTGAGCTTGAAGCTTGCTTTCTTAGTTATAGGCTTTATAAAGATGTTTATGTCTTCCTGCTTAAATTCAATATCACCTGAAGGAAGATTATTCAAAATGTTCAAAAGCTTGTCACATAAAACTGTAGTAGAACCAGGTTCTTCAATGTCTACAGGAATACGTGTTTCAAAATTAACTTTTGTATCTGTAGCTTTTATAACCAGAGTTCCATTTTCAGCCTTAAAGTAAACGTTTGAAAGAATAGACAACGCATTTTTCGTTGAGATTATTTCTTGTGCAATGCTTATTTCTTTTAGTAAAGCGTCTCTGTCAAATGTGAATTTCATAAATCCTCCGAACTTATATTATATTTATATAAATTTAAGTAGTAGTAATAGTAATGTCTGTGCAAACGGTTAAAACTTATATAAACGATTATAGCATAGAGTTTTAAATTGTTTATAACTATTATTAAGTTTTTCTTCGTTTTTCCACATATTCTTTTTGATTTTCAGTTTTCCACAGTTATCCACTGAAAAATATATGCTTATCAACAGGTTATTTTTGATACTCCTCTATCTTTCTTTTAAGACCCTGTATATAAGGATCTAAAGAAGAATCTGTTTTTATAGCGTCTTTTATTTTATCGATTGAATGCATTACAGTTGTGTGGTCTCTTCCGCCAAATTCAGAGCCTATTTCTGTTGTAGAGTATTCTGTCATTTCTTTAGCAATATACATTGCAAGCTGGCGAGGCAGCACGATGTTCTTTGTGCGTTTTTTGCCTTTAATGTCTATCCAAGAAATGCCGTAAGCTTCTGCAACAACTTTCTGAATTGTTTCAATTGAAATGTTTTCTTTCTTTGAAGAATTGAATGAATCGCGTAAAAGATGCTGAACGCTTTCAACCGTTGCTTTCTGGCCGGTAAGCTCAATGTAGGCAACAACTTTTGTAAGACAAGCTTCAAGGTCACGGACATTTGAAGCTATGTTCTTTGCAATAAGCTCAATTACATCTTTTGGCAGAGTCTGATTCTGTTCTTGAAGCTTCTTTACGAGAATAGCGCACCTTGTTTCGTAGTCTGGCAAGTTGAGGTCAACTGTAAGGCCGCGCCCGAATCTTGAACGGAGCCTGTCCGTCAGATTTTTCAGCTCAGAAAGAGGGCGGTCGCAAGTGAACACAAGCTGCTTGTTTGCGCCGTACAAAGCTTCATAAGTTGAAAAAAGTTCATCTTGAGTGCCTTCTTTATTCTGCAAAAAGTGAATATCGTCAATTAAAAGCACGTCGGCGCTACGGTATTTGTTCTTGAATTTTGACTGAGACTTTGTATTTATTGATTCTATAAATTCATTGGTAAAATTTTCAGCAGTAATATAGATAATTTTTCCGCCAATATTATTGTAAATGGCATTGCCTATTGCCTGCATAAGGTGTGTTTTTCCAAGCCCGACATTTCCAAGAATAAGCAGAGGATTATAAGCTTTTCCGGGATTGTTTGAAACGGATATAGCCGCATTATAAGCAAAAGCGTTATTATCGCCGGTTACAAATTTGTCGAATGTATATTTTTCGTTTAAAGTAGGGTGCTTTGGTTTTACAATAACCTGAGTATCATTTTGTTCATGTTGAAAACCTGTAGAAACATTGTTATGAGCTTGTGAAAAGTTGTTTACAGGCTGTTGATAACTGCTCTGCTGAGTCTGATTTTGCAGCGGCGGATTCTGGTTCTGAAAGAAATTCTGCTGCGGAATCTGAACAGGTTTGACTATGAAATTTGTCTTGATAGGCTGACCGAGCACTTCAAAAAGCTTATTTTCAATCATTGTGATATAGTTTTTCCGCTGAAGCTGGTCTCTTATAAAGGCAGACGGTACAGATAATGTAATTATTCCCTGAACAGAAGAAACGTATTCAATATTGAACCATAAAATGAATTCTTGTTCTTTTTGAGCTGCTGCAAATTCCTCGTGAAGAAGTCTGTAAGCTTCGTTCCAGAAATCGCTATAATCAAATGTCGACATGCGTGTATTATACTCTGCCTTTACTTTTTTTCGCAATATGGCTATACTGACTTTTACAAGTTTCTACTATATAAAGCATGTTTTTGTGTTCTCTTGAATCTTTCAAAACTTTCAAAAAAATTTTCACAAATTGAATGCTTAAAAGTTATTTCTTAAGGAAGCAACATGTCATCTTCTTATTCCGCGAATAATATTCAAGTTTTAAAAGGTCTTGAAGCAGTAAGAAAAAGACCTGGTATGTATATCGGCTCTACAGGCCCGAACGGACTTCATCATCTGGTCTATGAAGTTGTAGACAACTCTATAGACGAAGCGATGGCGGGCTATTGTACAAAAGTTACGGTTGCACTTGAACGTGATGATATCTGCCGCGTAGAAGACGACGGACGCGGCATTCCTGTTGATATTCACCCGACAGAAAAGGTGAGCGCTCTTGAGCTTGTTTTGACGCGCCTTCATGCCGGCGGTAAATTCGACAAATCAAACTACAAAGTTTCAGGCGGTCTTCACGGTGTAGGCGTTTCT
Source organism: uncultured Spirochaetaceae bacterium (assembly GCA_902797925.1). Lineage (GTDB taxonomy): Bacteria > Spirochaetota > Spirochaetia > Treponematales > Treponemataceae > UBA1240. The sequence continues at coordinate 4,267 of CADBUT010000149.1, read as the reverse complement.
TGTGTAAACGCGCTTTCTGTCTGGATGGAAGCTTATGTAAACCGCGAAGGCAAACGTTATTGCCAGAAATATGAAAAAGGCGTGCCAGTTTCAAAGGTTGAGTGCCTCGGCGATACAGAGCTTCACGGAACTACAATACGCTGGAAGTCTGATGCTGAAATCTTTAAGGAAACAACTACATATAATTTTGACGTGCTTTTAGCGCGTCTCCGCGAGCTTGCGTTCCTTAACCCGGGAATTGTAATCATTTTTAGAGATGAACGCCTTGAAACGCCGAAAGAGGTTGAGCTTAAATTTGAAGGCGGCATCAACGAATACACGAAATTCCTCAATGAAGGCAAAAAAGTTGTGCCTGAAGAGCCAATCTACATTTCCGGCGAGCAGAACGACGTAATTACAGAAATTTCGCTTCAATATAATGAAGGCTTTGACCTTGATAAAGTTTATTCTTATGTAAACGACATCAACACGCATGAAGGCGGCACGCACCTTGACGGCTTTAAGAATGCGCTTACGTTTGTCTTCAACAAGCAGCTTGAAAACAACGAAAAGCTTTTCAAGAAGCTCAACCCTAAGCTGAAAGATTCGAAAGACAGCAAAGATTCAAAAGACAAGGTTGCAAAAGAAAAACTGACAGGCGAAGACATCCGTACAGGCCTTACTGCTGTCCTTTCCGTAAAAGTACCCGAACCGCAGTTCGAAGGACAGACAAAGACAAAGCTCGGCAACACAGAAGTGCGCACAATCGTAGATTCGCTTGTAAAAGAAAAGCTTACGCTTTGGTGCGAGCAGAATCCGCAAGTTTTCAACCTGATGCTCGAAAAAGCCGTAAACGAAGCAATTGGCCGCATAAAGTCGCGCAAAGTGCTTGAAGCAAACAGAAAGTCGGGCATCGATTCGTTCGGGCTGCCGGGCAAGCTCAGCGATTGCTCAAGCAAAGACCCTTCTGAATGTGAAGTGTACATAGTCGAGGGAGATTCTGCGGGCGGTTCTGCCAAGAAGGGCAGGGACGCAAAGACGCAGGCCATACTTCCGCTTTGGGGCAAAATGCTCAATGTTGAAAAAGTTCATCCTGACAAGGTTATCAACAACGACAAGCTTCAGCCAATAATTGCAAGCCTCGGTGCAGGCTTCGGTAAGGACTTTAACATCGAAAAGCTTCGCTATCACAAGATTATCATCATGGCCGATGCTGATGTCGACGGTTCGCACATCAGAACGCTTTTGCTGACGTTCTTTTTCAGATATATGCCTGAATTGATTGAAAAAGGCTATGTATATCTTGCAATGCCGCCTTTGTTCAAAATCGAATATAACAGAAAAACTGTTTACGTTTATTCAGACGAAGAACGCGATGCAGAGCTTGAAAAGCTCGGCGACAAGCGCGATAAGGCTGATGTTCAGCGTTATAAAGGTCTTGGTGAAATGGACGGAACCCAGCTTTGGGATACGACCATGAACCCGGAAACAAGGCACATGAAAGTGGTAACAATTCCAGATGCAGAAGCTGCCGATCAGATTTTCTCAATCTGCATGGGTGAAGACGTTGAGCCGCGCCGCAACTTTATAGAAGAAAACGCCACTTACGCCAATTTGGATATTTAAGGCTAACTTAGGAATAACAGATGGAAGAAACAGTAAATAACAATAAAGGAACGCTGATTCAGATTCCTATTGAAGATGAAGTTAAGCAGGCATTTATCGACTATTCAATGTCTGTAATTACAAGCCGTGCCGTGCCGGACGTGCGTGACGGTCTTAAGCCTGTTCACCGCAGAATTATCTACGACATGAACAAGCAGGGCTTGCATTACAGCGGAAAAACCAGAAAATGTGCGACTATTGTCGGTGACGTATTGGGTCATTTTCATCCGCACGGCGATGCATCTGTTTATGATGCTCTTGTGCGCTTAGGTCAGGATTTCAGCCAGAGATACATTGTTGTAGAGCCGGGCGGAAACTTCGGTACAATCGCCGGAGACCCGCCAGCCGCTTACCGTTATACAGAAGCAAAGATGGCGCGCATCGCAGAAGAGATGGTCGCCGACATTAACAAGAACACTGTTGATATGGTGCCGAACTTTGACGACACCACGACAGAACCTTCTGTTTTGCCGACGAAGTTTCCGTTCTTGCTTTGCAACGGCTCAATGGGCATTGCAGTCGGCATGGCTACAAACATTCCGCCGCATAACTTGCGCGAAGTAAGTGCTGCAATCGGTGCATATATCGACAACCCTGAAATTTCTATAGAAGAGCTGATGACGCACATTAAAGGCCCAGACTTTCCGACCGGCGGAATCATTTTTGGGCGCAAAGGCATAAAACAAGCTTATAAAACCGGGCGCGGCAAAATTCTTGTGCGCGGCAAATTCAATATTGAAGTCAGCAAAAACGGCGCAGAATCAATCGTTTTTACGGAAGTTCCGTATGGCGTAAACACAAGAACGCTTTGCGAAAGAATCGGCGCATTGGCTAGAGATAAGGCAATAGAAGGCATTTCTGCAATCAACGACGAATCATCTGACAGAACGGGAATGCGCATTGTAATTCATCTGAAGCGCGGCGCAATGACAAAGATTGTCATTAATCAGCTTTTCTCTAAGACTGAATTGCAGTCAAGCTTTGGTGTAATCAACCTTGCATTGGTAAAAGGCCGTCCGCAGGTGCTTACGCTCAAGCAGCTTATTCAATGCTTTGTAGACCACCGCGACGAAGTGATTACACGCCGCACAAAGTTTGAGCTTGCCGAAGCAAAGCACCGCGAGCACATACTTGAAGCGCTTATAATTGCAATTGACGCGATTGACGAAGTTATCAAGATTATCCGCGGAAGCCGTGATGAAGCCGATGCAAAGGCACAGCTTCAGAAGCGGTTTGACTTTGACGAAGAGCAGACACAGGCAATTGTAGATATGCCGTTGAAGCGTTTGACACATCTCAAAATTGACGAACTCAGAAAAGAGATGGCGGAAATCAAAGCTTTGATAGCATATTTGGAAGACCTTCTCGCACATCACGAAAAGATTCTTGCGAAGATTAAAGAAGAAACAAACGAGCTTGCCGCCAAATTCGGCGACGACAGACGCACAGACATAATCTCTGATGAAGTTGAGCAGATTAACATTGAAGATCTCATCAAGAAAGAGGAAGTTATCATTCTGATTTCAAACCTCGGCTACATAAAGAGAATCTCGGCTTCTGCTTATAAAGCGCAAGGCCGCGGCGGCAAAGGCTCTAACAGTGCAAAGCTTGTTGAAGACGATTTTATAAATCAGCTTTTTACAGCTTCTACGCACGACTACGTTATGTTCATTTCAAACGAAGGCAAGGCGTTCTGGCTTAAGGTTCATGAAATTCCTGAAGCAAGCCGCAGTTCGCGCGGTGCGCATATAAAGAGCCTTCTGCAAGTTTCGCCTAACGAAGAAATTACTACAGTCGTTCCGATGAAAGAAATGCGTGAAGACCAGTATCTATTCATGGTAACAGCGAACGGCGTAGTCAAGAAGGTTCAGACTTCTGAATTTGCAAACGCAAAGACGCGCGGCATCATCGGTATCCGCCTTGATGAAGGCGACAAGCTTGTTACGGCGCAGCTTACTTCCGGCAACGATGAAGTTGTGCTTATAACGCGCAAGGGCAAGGCTCTGCGTATAGGCGAAGAAGAAGTGCGCGCAATGGGCCGTGCTTCACGCGGTGTTACAGGCATTCACCTTATGGCAGATGATGAAGTGGCCGCTGCCCTTCAAGTTAAGCAAGACGAGAAGATGCTTATAATGACAGAGTTCGGCTACGGCAAGCGCGTTGACTTTAACGAGTTCAGCCGCCACGGCAGAGGCACAGGCGGTCAGAAAGTCTATGAGGTCAAAGAAAAGACCGGCGAGATAATCGGAGCTATTACTATAAGTGAAAACGAGGAAATGGTCTGCATGACAAGCCAGGGCAAGACTCTGCGCGTAAAAGCTTCTGCCATTTCTGAGCAGTCACGGACTTCTCAAGGTGTGCGCATCTTGAATATTGACCAGCCTGACATGGTTATCGGCCTTGATAAGATAGCTGAATCTGAAAATGACAAAGATTCTTAAATCTAGAGTTGACTATTTTACAATGGTTAATATAGACTGTTAATTGTTATGAAGCATTCTAACAATGCACCCAATCTGCTGAAAGGCAGATAAACTAATTTGTATAATTGCCTTGGAGGGTGGGGTGATTATATAGAAGCATCAGGCAGCCGGGGTTTGGTTTCAAACTCCGGTTTTTTTAT
>CADBUT010000148.1 GCA_902797925.1 uncultured Spirochaetaceae bacterium | reverse complement strand
GACATTTCGCACCCGATACCGGATTTGACCGGCTACATTACAGAAGGTCAGATTGTTCTCGACAGGGAGCTTGCGCAGAAGGGCACATACCCGCCAGTTGCAGGATTGCCTAGCTTGAGCCGACTTATGAAAGACGGAATCGGTCCTGAAATGACGCGTGAAGACCACAAGGACGTTTCGAGCCAGCTTTTTGCGGCATACTCAAAGGTTAAGACAATCAGAAACCTTGCCTCGATTATCGGTGAAGAAGAATTGTCTGACGTAGACAAGATGTATCTGCGCTTCGGCGAAGCATTTGAGACGCAGTTTCTGGCTCAAGACGAATTCGAGAACAGAACTATCGAGCAGACTCTCGACATCGGCTGGAAAACACTTGCGCTTCTACCGAGAGACGAGCTTTACAGAATCAAGTCAGAATTTATCGAAAAATATATGGGACCTGCTGAAACAGCTGTAGAGAATCCGGCGGAATAAAGTATGGCACGCTTAAATATTGCACCTACAAAATCGAACCTCATCGCCATAAAAGAGCAGCTGCGTTCTGCACAGGACGGTTACGAGCTTCTTGAGCAGAAGCGCGAGATTCTTGTAATGGAACTGATGCATATGGTTGAGCAGGTAAAGATGCTTGAAGCCGACATCGACAAAGTTATAAGGCGTGCTTATCCTGCCTTAAAGAATATGCTTATGGCTATGGGTGCTTCGCGTGTAGAACAGGTGGGCAGTGCCGTAAATTACGATTTTCAGTTTACAGAGAATCACATAATGCTTGCCGGCATGGATTTTCCAACCCTTGACGTGACTTTGCCCAAGCGTGAGCTTTTCTATTCATTTTTAGATTCTTATGCAGATTCCGATAAAGTAATGGTGGAATTCTTTGAACTTTTGCGGCTGCTTACAGAAATGGCTTCTATCCGCACAATTGTGTGGAGGCTTGCCGGCGAGGTCAAGAAAACCCAGAGGCGTGTAAATGCACTTGACAAGATGGTTGTTCCGCAGGCGAGCGAAACTAAAAAGTATATCGAAAGTGAGCTTGAGGAGCGTGAGCGCGAGAATATTTTTGTCTTGAAAGCTTTGAAAGCAAGACATTCGGGGGAAAAATGATTAAATCTTTGTTTAAAAATGTTTTAGTTGTAGTAAACAGTTCAGAAGCCTCTATTCAAGCTGTAAAATACGCTGCTCTTCTGGCAAAAATTTATCATTGCGCAGTAAAAATCGTTTATGTTGTTGATACAGCAACAATAAGAAAGCTTGCTTTGACCAAGCTCTTTATTCAGGAAGAAAGCGAAGAATACATTTCAAGGCTTATCGAAGACGGCAAACGCTACCTTAAGCATACAGAAGAAATTTGTGCAATAAAGGGTATAAAGGTTCAGACTGAAATGCGCAAAGGCTCAATCTGCGCAGAAGTTATAGCTGTCGCCGACGAAATGAAAGCTGACATGATTCTGCTCGGTGCTTTTGAAAAGCCGGGCGAAGACCCGCGCGATGTTATTTCCTCATCTTACAGACAGATTATTGTAAAAGCACATTGCAGTGTTCTTGTTGTCAAAGAATCTATGATTGAAAAACTTTTTAAAATGGCTTAAAACATAAGTATAAGTTTTTAAAAAAGGAAAAAATATGAGAACATTGTTGTTGCATTTTTTTGACAGTTCAAATAAAAAACACTCAGCAATTCTGCAGAATCTTTCTAAAGGTGCAGAATCAAACGGAAACGAAGTAACTGTTTTTGATGCTTTTCACGACAGCATAGAATCGCTTCATCTTGCATTTTACGAATATATTGCTGTTGCAGCTACTTCTCCGCAGTTTATCGGCGCAAAAGTGCCTAAAAAGCTTGTCGAGATTTTGTCTTCTGCCGGTTCTGTTGACGGCAAAAAAGGCTGCGCTGTCGTAATCAAATCGGGCTTGTCTTCAAACAAGATGGTTCACGTTTTAATGAAAGAACTTGAATCGCATGGTATGGTTCTTGATTATTTTGATGTAATTGAAAATATAGACCATTCAGTTGCAGTCGGAAAAAAAATAGGCTGATTTTTCTGTGGAAGAATATTATAGACTCCTGGGGGTTCAGCCGGATGCGTCTGTTGCAGAGATAAAGACTGCATTCAGGCGCAAAGCCAAGCAGCTTCATCCTGATTTATCTAAAGAAAGCGAAGCTGATGCAAAAGCATTTCAGAAAATCTTAAAAGCATATCAGACTCTTATCAGCTCGCGCGGTTCTGCGGTGTTTGACAGCCTGTTTAAGGACAGATATTCAAGAGGCTCAAAATCAGAAGAATCGTTTGACTACAGAAAGTGGCTTTCTGAGCGCACCGACGAAGAGAGCCGCTGCAAGCTTGTTTTTTTTGATTTGATGCACGGCAACGAAGATGATGCTGTTGCAGAATACAAGGAGCTTTCAATAAGCCGTGCTGATTTTTCGCTTTCAAGATGGTTTACGCGCGAAGACTTTATGGATTACGGCTTTATTCTTTGTGAAGAACTAATCTTCAGGGAAGAATACTACGATGCCTATCTGCTGCTGGCTAAGATAATCCGCATGGAATACAGCTATTCGTATTTCAGGCACTTTTTCCCGGAAGTGATGGACTTGATGCGGAGCCTTGTGCGAACCAAGCTGCCGGGCAAAGTGAGCGACGAGCTGGTACTTGATGCGCTCGAAGATGCGCTTGATTTGGGTTTCGGCAAAAAAGATGAGGCTTATATTCTCCGTCTTATGGCTGAATCCTATGACAGACTTGGTGATACTGCAACAGCCGGACTTTGCATAAGAAAAGCGGTGCAAATGGATTCAACACTTTCTGTTCCGGCAAGATTTAAAAACCGCTACAGTTTTTAGTTTGTTAATAATGGGCGGAAGCTCCGGTTTCCGCAAAGGATATAGAGGCTTTTTTATGATACGTTTGAAG